>DASSQC010000096.1:0-6367 GCA_035702705.1 Burkholderiaceae bacterium
TTGGCGTCCGAGCCGGAGTGGATCTGGCGCGGGCTGCCGGAGCGTTCGGCGGTGAAGGTGCTGTTCAGCCCGTTGCCTGTGACCGTGCCGGTGATGCGGTTGCCGGCCACGGTGCCGGTGTAGGTCAGCACGCGGCCGTCCACGGCGCGCAGGCCGAACTTGATCTGGTCGCCACGCAGCTCCGGGTCGATCAGGTTGGCTTCGATGTCGGCGTTCAGGCGCGCGTTGCCGCTGACGCGCTGGTAGGTCTGGTTCACATCCATTGTGAAGTTGCCCACGGCCCGCTCGGCCACGTTCACGCGCCAGTTGCCGCTGGCGTTGGCCGGCACGATCCAGAGGTAGCCGTAGCGGTTTTCCACCACGCTGGTTTCATCCGGCTCCCAGTCGCCCATGGTGAAGGCGTGGGCCACCAGGCGGGTACCCGGCTTCATGCGATCGAGCAGGATCGGGCGCAGACGCAGGTTCAGCTGCGGCAGCAGATACATGGTCACGACGGTGGCATCGAAGAACTCGGTCTTGAAGATGTCGCCCTGACGGAACTCGACCATCTTGTCCACGCCCGCTTCGCGTGCCATGCGGCGCGAGACGGCGACCATGTCCGGGTTGTATTCGATGCCCAGGCCGCGGGCCTTGAAGTCGCGGGCCGCGGCGATGTTGATCTTGCCGTCGCCCGAGCCCAGGTCCACCACGAAGTCCTTCTCGGTGGTCTGTGCCATGCGCAGCATGCGGTTGACGAGCGAGTCGGGGGTCGGCACCCAGATCACGTCCTTGCCCGCCTGGCCGACCTGCGGCTTGAAGTTGGGGTTACCCGCCTGGGCGGTCTGCGCCTGCGCAGTGAACGACAGGCTGGCAAGGGACATCAGCGAGACGGCAAGACCGCGAGCGATCAGTTTCATGATGAGAGGAGGTTCAGGGGTGGAAGGAGACGCGCAGTATGGGCGGCGCGTTGCGGCGTCGTCATTGTGGAAATTCCCCATGGCGCCAGCAGGGTGGCCGGGCGTCCCGGGCCACGTGCGGGGGCGCACGCGTCTGGTCACGACGGGTGTGCATCGGGTCTGTGCGCGGCGCGGCGGTGGTGCTGACCCGCCAGTCCGATCCGGCCCGCCCGAAAGCGCCTGCCCAGCGCACCCCGCATGTAGATGACTAGTTTTTTATCCAGTGGTTTCTTGAGAAACCACTTGAGATGCACGGTCCAAACCCTTCTTTTCAAACCCCTTTTGAGCCCCGGGTCATTTCGCCGGGGTCACGCTAAGTGCTTCATTTCATTGGGTTTTTCGCTTGCGGGGGTGTTTTCGTTCACGTAGAGTGGCGAATTGTGGGAAGTAAGGGCAAAAAGTGGCATGCCGAACCCACAACGGCCTGCACTTTTGGATCTGCTCAGGGATGTATCAAGGGTCGAACCTCATCACGTTGGACGCAAAGGGGCGCATGGCGGTGCCGGCCCGGCATCGTGACGCCCTGATGGCGGCCTGCGAGGGTCGCCTGACGCTGACCAAGCATCCCCACGGCTGCCTCATGATGTTCCCCCGTTCGACCTGGGAGATTCATCGCGAGCGCATCGCCGCCCTGCCCATGGAGGCCGCCGCCTGGAAGCGCATCTTCCTGGGCAGCGCACAGGACGCCGAACTCGACGGCTCCGGACGCGTGCTGGTGGCCCCCGAGCTGCGCCTTGCAGCCGGTCTGACGCGCGACATCATGCTGCTGGGCATGGGCAGCCACTTCGAGATCTGGGATGCCGCCACGCTGGCGCAGCACGAGAGTGCGGCCATCGCGCAGGGCATGCCTGACGCCGTCAAGCAGCTTTCATTCTGAGCGGGCCCCGTGATTCATGACTTCCGCGGCGCCTCCCTCAGAGCACCGCACGGTGCCCCCTGCGATTTCCCTGCCGGCTGCCCACATCACGGTGCTGCTGCACGAGTCGGTCGATGCCCTGATCACCGACCCGGCGGGCACCTACGTGGACGGCACCTTCGGCCGGGGCGGTCATACCCGTCTGCTGCTGTCGCGTCTGGGGCCGCAGGCGCGGGTCTTCGGCTTCGATCGCGACCCGCAGGCCATCGAGGCCGCCCAGCAGCTGGCGCGCGAGGATGCGCGATTCACGCCGATCCACGAGCCCTTCTCGGCGCTGGAACGCGAACTGGCGGCCCGCGGCGTGACGCAGATCACCGGACTGCTGCTCGATCTGGGTGTTTCCAGCCCGCAGATCGACACGCCCGAGCGGGGCTTTTCCTTTCGGTTCGATGCGCCACTGGACATGCGCATGGATACCACCCGCGGCATGACCGCCGCAGACTGGCTGAACACGGCCGCGCAGGAAGACATCAGGGAGATCATCCATGCCTATGGTGAAGAACGGTTTGCTGCGCGAATTGCAGCGGCGATTGCTGCTCGCCGCGCGGTCCAGCCCATCGCCCGCACGGGGGAACTTGCCCAGATCGTGGCAGGGGCCGTCAAGACCCGCGAGAAGGGGCAGGACCCGGCCACACGCACCTTTCAGGCTCTACGGATTTTCATCAATCGGGAGCTTGAGGAGCTCGAGCAAGTTCTGATGCAGGCGCAACGCATGATCCGCCCGCAGGGCCGCCTTGCCGTGATCAGCTTCCATTCGCTGGAAGACCGGATCGTCAAGCAGTTCCTTGCGCCGCCGCGCGCAGACGCCAGCCTGCGCCACCTGCCCCTGCGCGGCGAGGTGGCCGGTGCGGCGCGCTGGTCGGATCTGGATCGGATCAAGCCCTCCGAGGCTGAGATCGGCGCGAATCCGCGCTCGCGCTCTGCGGTGCTGCGCGTGGCCACGCGCACCGAAGCCGCCGCGCCGGAGGCCGCATGAAGCCGCTGCAGCTCATCCTCGGCGCAGCGGTGCTGGCTTCGATGTTCTCGATCGTCACGAGCAGCCATGCCTCGCGCAAGCTGTTCATCGCCATCGAGCGGGCCGACACGCAGGCCGAGCGCCTGGACACCGAGTTCCGTCAGCTGCAGGTCGAGCAGACCGCACTCGCCAAGCCGGGTCTGATCGACAGCTCCGCGCGGCGCGACCTGCAGATGGAGCGTGTGACGCCGGCGCACACCCTGTATCTGAATGCGCAGGACGCACGCGTGCCGGCCAGCAGGCCGGCCGCCGCCGCGCCAGCGGGAGCTGCGCAATGAGTGCGCACCGCAAGACCCAGCTCTCCGAGGTGCGCAGCCGCGTGGCCATGGCGGTGCTGACCCTGGCCTTCCTTGCACTGGTGGGTCGTGCGCTCTGGCTGCAGGGGCCCTTCTCTGACTTCCTGCAGGAGAAGGGTGAGCAGCGCTACGCACGCACGCTGGAGATTCCGGCCGTGCGCGGCAAGATCATGGACCGCAACGGTGTGGTGGTCGCGTCCAGCATTCCGGCGCGCACGGTCTGGGCCATTCCCGAAGACGTGGAGATGAGTGCCGAGCAGTCGCGCAAGCTGGCCGCGCTGCTGGAGATGAACGAGCGCGAGCTCGCGCGCCGCCTGGCCGACGAAGACCGCAAGTTCGTCTATCTGCGTCGGCAGCTCGATCCGGCCGTGGCCGACAGGATCGCCGCGCTCAAGATCCCGGGCATCCATTTCCGCGAGGAGTACCGCCGCTTCTATCCGGAGGGCGAGGCCCTGGCCCACGTCCTGGGCTTCACCGACATCGAGGACAACGGCCAGGAAGGCATCGAGCTGGCCATGAACAAGATCCTCGCGGGGCAGACGGGCAGCCGCCGGGTGATCAAGGACCGCCTGGGTCGCGTGATCGAGGACGTCGAGCACGTGCGGCCCGCGCTGCCCGGGCGCGACGTCACGCTCTCGATCGACAGCAAGCTGCAATTCCTGGCCTTCTCCGAGCTGAAGAATGCCGTGGCCGAGCACCAGGCCAAGGCCGGCGCGATCGTCGTGCTCGATGCCCACACCGGCGAGGTGCTCGCCATGGCCAACTACCCGACCTTCAATCCGAACCAGCGCCGCGGCCTGACCGGCCAGCAGCTGCGCAACCGCGCCATCACCGACACGTTCGAGCCGGGCTCCACCATGAAGCCCTTCACGATCGCGCTGGGTCTGGAGACAGGCAAGGTCACGCCGCTGTCCACCATCCAGACCGGCGCCGGCAAGATGGAGTTTGCCGGCCACACCATCACCGACACCTCCGGCCACGGAACGCTGACGGTGGAGGAGGTGCTGCAGAAGTCCAGCAACATCGGCACCACCAAGATTGCCATGCAGCTTCCGGCCAGCAAGATGTGGGGCCAGTTCGCGCAAGTGGGTTTTGGTCAGGCGCCGCGCATCGGCTTTCCGGGTGCCGCCGCCGGCCGCCTGCGGCCGGCAGAGAGCTGGCGGCCGATCGAGCAGGCCACCATGAGCTACGGCTACGGTCTGTCGGTATCCCTGATCCAGCTGGCGCGCAGCTACACCGTCTTTGCCAATGACGGCGAGCTCATGCCGCTGTCCTTCACCAAGCTGCCGCAGCCGCAACCCGGCGCCCGCGTGCTCAGCGAGCAGAACGCCCAGGCCATGCGCAAGATGCTGGAGATGGCTGCAGGTCCCGGCGGTACCGCGCCCAAGAGCCAGGTGATCGGCTACCGCGTGGCCGGCAAGACCGGCACGGCGCGCAAGCAGGGCCCGGGCGGCTACATGCCGGGCAAGTACATCGGCTCCTTCGTGGGCTTTGCACCGGCAAGCAATCCGCGTGTGATCGTGGCGGTGATGATCGACGAGCCTTCGGCCGGCAAGTTCTATGGCGGCGAGGTGGCGGCGCCTGTGTTTGCCGGTGTGGTGTCTGCGGGCTTGCGCGCCCTGAACGTGACGCCGGATGCACCCTACAAGACGCTCATCGTGCAGGACCGCGGTGTGCAGGAACCGGTGGGGGAGAGCCTGTGAGCATCATCTCTCAATGGCTGCTTGACCATGCAGCGTCCGGCGCGGACCTGGTGTCGGACAGCCGACGCGTGCGCAAGGGCGATGTGTTCGTGGCCTACCCCGGCCAGACGCATGACGGCCGGGCCTACATCGATCAGGCGCTGGCCGCCGGTGCGGCCGCGCTGATTGTCGAGGCCGAGGGCTTCGATGCGAGCCGGCACTTCGATGTGCCAGTGCTGCAGGTCTCGCAGCTCAAGCGCAGCGCCGGCGAGATTGCCAGCGCCTACTACGGCCATCCGACGCACAAGCTCGCCGTGATCGGCGTGACCGGCACCAGCGGCAAGACCACCACGACGCAGTGGATTGCCCACGCACTTTCCCGCGCGGGGCTGAAGTGCGGCGTGATCGGCACCCTCGGTGCGGGCTTTGTCGGTCGTCTGCAGGACTTCGGTCTGACCACACCGCAGTCGGTGGACCTGCAGCGCAGCTTTGCGCAGCTGCTGCGCGAAGGTGCGCAGGCCGTGGCCATCGAGGCCTCCTCGATCGGACTGGCCGAGCATCGCCTGGCCGGTACGCGCTTTCACACCGCCGTGTTCACCAACCTCTCGCAGGACCACCTGGACTACCACGGCACCATGCAGGCCTACGAGCTCGCCAAGCGTGCCCTGTTCACCTGGCCCGGCCTGAAGGCTGCAGTCACCAATCTGGATGATCCCGCTGGCCAGCGCGTCGCCAAGATGATTGCAGCCCAGGCCAATGTGCCGCATCTGGTGGGCTACGGCCTGCAGCGGCACGATGGCTTTGTCTGCGATATCGAGCTCTTTGTCGACACGCTGGACTGGACCGCCGCGGGCGCCGAGCTCAAGCTGACCGACGGCGAGGCACACGTTGCAGCCCGCCTGCCGGCATTCGGCGTATTCAACGTGAGCAACGCGCTGGCCGTGATGGGGGCGCTGCTGTCGCTGGGCATTCCCCTGCAGAACGCCGCCGAGCTGCTGGCCGATGTGCCTGCGGTGGATGGCCGGCTGATGTCCTTCGGCGGCTCGAATCAGCCGCTGGTGGTGGTGGACTATGCGCACAAGCCCGATGCGCTGGACAAGGTGCTGCAGGCCATGCAGCCGGTGGCCCGCGCGCGTGGCGGCAGGCTGATCTGCGTCTTCGGCTGCGGCGGTGACCGCGATCCGAGCAAGCGGCCGGTCATGGGAGGCATTGCGGCGCGCCTGTCTGATGCCGTGGTGATCACCAGTGACAACCCCCGCAGCGAGGATCCGCTGGCCATCATGGCGCAGATCGAGGCGGGGCTGCCCGGCCGGTCTGCAGCGGCCGCGGGCCTGCCGGTGGTCATGCAGGCGAATCGCGCCCAGGCCATTGCGAGCAGCATTGCGCAGGCGGCGGCCGTCGATGTCATCGTGGTGGCGGGCAAGGGGCACGAAACCTATCAGGAAGTGCGCGGTGTGAAGCATCCCTTCGAGGATGCGGCACACGTGAAGGCCGCGCTGGCTGCCTGGAACGCGGCGGGGGGT
>DASSQC010000097.1:0-2121 GCA_035702705.1 Burkholderiaceae bacterium
AGCGCTGATGGACCGCCGGCCGAAGCAGCTTTCGGGCGGGCAGCGCCAACGCGTCGCCATTGGCCGCGCCATCGTGCGCGAACCCAAGGTGTTCCTGTTCGACGAGCCGTTGTCCAACCTCGACGCCAAGCTGCGCGTCGAAATGCGCAGCGAGATCAAGCTGCTGCACAAGCGGCTCGGCATCACCACGGTTTATGTGACCCATGACCAGATCGAGGCGATGACGCTGGGCGACAAGATCGCCGTGATGAAGGACGGCGTGGTGCAGCAGTTCGGCTCGCCGGACGCCATCTATCGCCGGCCCGTGAACACCTTTGTGGCGAGCTTCATGGGTTCGCCGCCGATGAACCTGATCCCGATCACGCTGGCGGTACAGGATGGCGTTGCCCAGGCACGATTCAAGGTGGGCGAGCAGGACCAGCTACTGTCGTTGCGCGGATTCGCAGTCGACGCAATCGCACCCTTGGCCAATGCCAGCGCTCCTTTGCTGATGGGCCTGCGCCCCGAGCACATGACCGATGACGGGCGCGCTGGCAGCAGCGGCGAGACATTGACGGTGGCGGTCGATCTGGCCGAGCCCACCGGGGCCGATACCCTGGTGTTCACTACGCTGGGTGGGGTGCGGGTGGTATGCCGTCTGCATCCGCTGGCCGCGATCGGTCGCGACCACGTCGACCTGCGGGTCGATACGTCGCAGGCGGTGCTGTTCGATGCTGCGAGCGGGCGGGCCGTAGCGTTTTCAGGCTAGGCGCCCGACATAATTGATCACTTGTATTTTTGATGACGACGTCATAGACTCGTCATAGTTTCTGCACGGGCAGCGTTTTCTTCGCCCGCAGCGACGACGTCACCGGGGGATTTGCGCCAGCGGGAGAATCCAATGCGGCCAAGCGGTGAAGCAGTAGAAGTAAAACGGGTTCGTTCACCAGACGGCTGGCCCAGCGCATGGCAGATGGCGGCGGGTGTGGTGGTCGTGTTGGTGTGGCTGTTGGCCTCGCTGACCGCCTCGGCGGCCAGTCTGACCTTGTCGGCCAGCGCTGGACCGGTCACCAATGGTCGTGCGACGGCAACGGTTCAGTACAGCAGTGACGGACTCACAGGCGCCATGATCCGGCTGTTCGTCGATGGCAAGCGCTGGGGCAGCAGCGATCTCGCCGCCGGCAGCTGGCAGATTCCCGACCTTGCCGTTGGTACCCACAAGTTCCGTGCGCGGTCCACCGGTGCCGTTTCGCAGTGGTCGAACGAAGTCGTTCTGACCATCGGTGCCGCACCGGTCGCCGTCGATCCTGCCAAGCGCGATGCGGCACGCCTGCTGCTGCAGGCGAGCTTCGGCCCACGCTCGATGGCTGATATCGACGCAGTGAACAGCCAGGGCGCGGCCGGCTGGATCGACGGCCAGTTCGCCTTGCCCTGGAACAGCCATGCCGGCTATCTCGCAAGCCTTCGCGCTCAGGGCCTGCGCGTCGAGGAACAGCACATTTACGAGGCGATCTGGCAGAACCTGATCTTCGGCGATGCCCGCCTTCGCGCCCGCGTGGCGCTCGCACTGTCGGAGATCTTCGTGGTGTCCAACATCGCCCCCGATCAGGACACCGATGCGCTCGCCGGGTGGATGGACATGCTCTACACCCACGCGTTCTCCGACTACCGAACCTTGCTGCGCGGCGTCACCTTGCAGCCTGCCATGGGCTACTACCTCAATATGCTGGGCAACGACAAGGAGGACCCGGCAACCGGCCGCATGCCCAGCGAGAACTACGCCCGCGAGGTGCTGCAACTGTTCTCGATTGGCCTCGTCCAGCTGAACAACGACGGCACGCCCAAGCGCGATGCCAGTGGCGCCACCATCCCGACCTACGATCAGAACGTCGTGCAGGGTTTTGCCAAGGTGTTCACTGGCTGGAGCTTCGGCGGTAACGACACGAGCTTCGCCGATGGCTTCAACCCGCCCAAGCACAACTGGAGCGTCGAGATGCAGGCCTGGCCCAGCCATCATTCGAGCGACAGCAAGCTGCTGTTGAACGGCGTGGTTCTGCCGCCGGGCCAATCACCGGAGCGCGATCTCAACGATGCACTCGACAACATCGCGGCACATCCGAACGTGGCGCCATTCATGGTGCG
>DASSQC010000098.1:0-4454 GCA_035702705.1 Burkholderiaceae bacterium
AGGTGACGCCGACCAATGTGCGGCGCCTGGTGCAGAAGGAGCTGCTGGTCACGCTCATGATCGGCCTGGGCGGCGGCGCCATTGCCGGCCTGTTTGCCTGGGCGCTGTCGGGCAGCCTGGGCCTGGGCGGCGTGATGTGGGGCGCCATGCTGCTCAACCTGCTGGTGGGCGCGAGTGTGGGCATGGCCGTGCCGATCGTGCGCACCCGCCTGGGCTATGACCCGGCGCTGGGCTCCAGCGTGCTGCTCACCTTTGCCACAGACACCATGGGCTTCTTCATCTTCCTGGGCCTGGCCACCCTGTTCCTGCTCTGAGCGCTGCAGTGAGCGCCACGGCAGACAACCCCCTGACGCTGGCCGAGTTCGGCAGCCTGAGCACCGAGCGGCTCATCGTCCGGCCGGTGGAAGAGGGCGATCTGCCCGACCTGCTCGCCGTCAATGGCGACGCCGAAACCACCCGCTTCCTGCCCTACGCCGCCTGGCAGCACCTGGACGACGCCCGCGCCTGGTTGCAGCGCATGCGCAGCATCGAGGCCAGCGGCACCGCGCTGCAGCTGGTGGTGGAGCAGCGCAGTGACGGGCGCGTGATCGGCACCGTGCTGCTGTTCAAGTGGGATGCCGCGAGCGCGCGCATCGAACTCGGCTACGTGCTCGCCCGCAGCCACTGGGGCCAGGGCCTCATGCACGAAGCCCTGCGCGGCGTCTGTGCCCGCCTGTTCAGCGCCCTGGCCATCCGCCGCATCGAGGCCGAGGTGGATGTGGCCAACACCGCCAGCCACCAGCTGCTGCTGCGCCTGGGCTTTGCGGTGGAAGGGCGCCTGCGCCAGCGCTGGGTGGTGCGCGAGCGCTGCTACGACGTGCAGCTGTACGGCCTGCTCGCCACCGATCCACGCCCGGACTTCAAGGGCTAGACGTCCATTTGATGCGCTTCTCCAGCCCAAAATGGCTGGAGAAGCCCGCCAGACAAGCGAGTTGGGGCAGGCGGCTCCAGCAAGCGGCCGGTGGCGGACGCCCGTCCATGCGCCAGCGTGCCCTGCTTTCCGCGCGATCCGGCGCACACGCCAACAACGCATTCGGTCCAGTCCACCTCAATCGGCGAGCCGCGGATCGCTCGAGCCCGCGTGTACGGCAGTGGTCGATCGACAGGCCGATGCTGAGCGTGACACCGCAGGCCTGGTGCTCGTCTTTCAGTGGCCGGCGACACATGCCTTGAAGCGAGCCCATGCTCGGCCATGCGGGGCAGTGCCCCCGGCGTTACTTGGCCGACGTCTGGCGATCAAACTCATCGAGCCAGGCAAGGAAGGCCTGCACGTCCAGCGGCTTCTTGAAGTACCGCATGAAACCGCAGTCGGATGCTGCGCGCGCCCGCGATTCGGTCGCATCGGCCGACAGGGCCGCTCTCGGGATGCCGGCCGTGGTGGGTCCGGATTCGAGGCGGCGGGCCAGCTCGATCCCGTCTGTATCCGGCAGGTGCATGTCCACGAGCATGAGGTCGGGGCGAAGCCCAAGTGAACACGCCATGGCCTCCGCACCCGTGCGCGCGATCCGGACAGACCAGTGAGGTCGCAGCGCCATCAGGTCTTCAAGCACTTCGATGTTTGCTTGATTGTCTTCGACATACAGCAGGTGCAGGCGCGGTTGCGCGGGCTGCAGCGCGGGCTCGGAGGTATCGGTCAGCGGTGCGGTCGCCGCCGCCGGCTCCCGCAATCCCGTGCGTTGCTCGGCTGCGGGCAGGTGCACAGTGAA
Organism: Burkholderiaceae bacterium; assembly: GCA_035702705.1. Lineage (GTDB taxonomy): Bacteria > Pseudomonadota > Gammaproteobacteria > Burkholderiales > Burkholderiaceae_C > Piscinibacterium. The sequence goes on from DASSQC010000098.1 coordinate 1,746, forward strand.
CGCAGAGCCCACGCCGGGCTCGCTTTCGACCTCGATCCGCCCGTTCATGCCGTGCACCATGCCGCGAGAGATCACAAGCCCGATGCCATGGCCTTCGACGCTGCCCGATTCGGCACCCAGGCGGTCGAATGGCCGGTACAGGCGCGCCAGCTGGTCCGCAGTCAGGCCCACTCCGGTATCGCGGACGGTGAAGCTCACCGTCCCCCCGGCTTGATGGACCTGAATATCGACCCGCCCGCCGCGGCGGTTGTACTTGATGCCGTTGGTGACGAGATTGAGCAGGACTTGGCGCAGGCGCAGCCGGTCAGCCTGCACCCAAAGGGCTGTCGGATCGACCACGGAGGCGAGCGTGACGTCCGCGCCTTTGGCCAGGGGCTCGCAGATCTCCATGACCTCATCGAGCACCACGGCCACGTCGACAGGCTCGATCGACAGCGAAAGCGCACCGGTCTCAATCCGCGTGACGTCCAGCAGATCGTTCATCATCGCCAGCAAGTGGTGCCCGGCCCGGAGAATGTGGTCGACCTGGCGATGCTGGGCCTCGTCAAGGCGGTGCATGGGGTCGAGCTGCAGAATCTGCGCGAACCCCAGGACGGCGTTCAGCGGCGTGCGCAGTTCATGGCTCATGCGCGACAGGAACTCCGTCTTGGCGATGCTCGCCTTTTGCGCATTGCTCGCCGCGAGCTGTGCTTCCTCGATGCGCTCGCGCTCGCTGAGGTCGCGCAGTGCAGCCATGGCAAACCGTCGTTCGCCGACCGTGAGCGGACTCAGGCTGACTTCGACGGGGAACTCGGTGCCATCGCCGCGCAGTCCCCGCAGTTCGAGGCCGGTGCCCATCGGCCGGCGCTGTGGTTGCGAGGAGAACTGTTCTCTGTGGCGCGCATGCCCACGCGCGAATCGCTCGGGAATCAGGCTTTCGACCGCTGCACCGATCATCGACTCCGCCTTGACGCCGAACAGCCTGGCCGCTTCCAGGTTGAAGAGCACGATCGAACCGACATCATTGGCGATCACGATGGCGTCAGGCACCGAATCCAGCAGGTCTCGATAGCGTTCCTCGATCAACTGGACGTCGCGGCGCAGCTGCTCGTCGCTGACATCCCGCTTGCTGCCCACATGAAACTTGACCTCACCGGACGCGCCCAGGACGCTGCGCCAGGTGATTTCGACATGCATGAGCCGTCCGTTCTTGTGCCGGCGCATGACGACGCGTCTTGCGCCATCAGGCGAAATCGCCGTCTCCCGAACCGGACCCGCATGGCGATGCCGTTCGACCGGGTCGGTCAGGGTATCGATGGATTCCCCGATCGCCTCCGCGGCGGTCCATCCGAACAATCGCTCTGCGGCCAAGCCCCAATGGACCACGCGCCAATCGGGCGAAACCACAATCGTCGCCTCAGGCGCTTCGTCGAACGCCAAGGCGCTCAGCGCATCTTGGGAAAGCGTGAGTGCCATCGTCGAAGTCTTTCCCCGTGCAAGTCGGCCGTCGGCACAGGGTATCCCATTCCTGTCCGTCAGATGGGGTCTCGCAACTACCGATTTCGCGTGCACGCGAGCGTCCATCCGAAATCGCCCGGGTGAGCACGGGGTGCTTCGCGTGGACACGCGCTGCGATGGACGACCAGCATGCGGTCATCCAGCCCGGTCAGCCATGGCGCTGAGCCCGGCCCATGCGAAGACCCTGAGCTGCCCGACCGGATCCCCAGCCGTCGAGACGCACCGACTTGCACCTTCCGGTCCCGCGCCGCCTGGCTGAGCCCGCGATGTGAGTGGATGAACGCGATACGCCAGCGCGCACCGGCCTTCGCCGCCCTCAGACTGTCGTGGCGGTCCCGCGGCGGATCTCGCACCTGATCAAGCAGCCGGATAGTCTTCACCGGCCGGCCCGGTGTGTCGCCTACATGACGCTGGTTTCATGGACAAATTCATGACGGGAACCCCGCGGCACCGACGGTTCGGCGGGCCGCAACGGCCTTGATCTGGACCGCAAGTGCCGAGCGATGTCGCAGATTTGCGGTCTGTATCCACTTGGAGGGCACAGGCCGTGCGCACTGAAACATCCAGCCTTGCCGGAGAGCTTTGGTACCGCGGCGCCATGGGTCTGCTTGGGGGCGTCATCGGGCTTGTCTTTGCGTTCGCTGTGGCATTTCCGCTCGCGTACTGGGAGGTGCTGCTCTTACCGCTCGCACAGGCGAGCTTGGCCGGCGCAGCGGCTGGAGCGGTCGTCGGGGTGCTGATTCCCGAGACGGTGTTCTATGGAATGCAGGCCGCTGCGTACTTCGTCTTTGGCCTGTTCGCCGTCGCGGCCGGCGGAGTAGCGCCCGAGCCTGCCAGCGGCACGCCCAAGTGGCTTTGGGCCGCATTCCTCTTTGGAGCGGCGTATCTGGTTGTTCTGGCGCTGCTTTGAGCGTGCCCCGGCAGCTCCTGCACGGTGCGAATGTCGGCGCCTGATTGCAGCGAGTGCGTTGCGAAGCTCTGGCGCAGCGTGTGCACCGGCACCGGGATCTCTATGCCGGCAGCCGTGCTCGCGCGCTTGACCGCACGTTGCAAGCGCTCCTCGAACAGGTGATGACGCCGCTCGATGCCGCAGCGCGGATCGCGCGCGAGCGTGGGTGACGGAAATACCCGGTGCCAGGTCCACGTCCTTCACGCGCAGCCGCAAGGCCTCCATCAAGCGCAGCCCCGTGCCGTAGAGCAGCCGGGTCAGCA
>DASSQC010000099.1:0-8621 GCA_035702705.1 Burkholderiaceae bacterium
CGCGCGGCTGAGAAGCTGCTGCTCGGCGAGCCCTTCACCGCCCAGGAAGCCATGGACATGGGCCTGGTCAACCGCGTGCTGCCGCCGGAAGAAGTGCAGGCCTATGCCCAGGGCCGCGCCGAGCGCTTCAACCTGTTGCCGCCGAGCTCGGTGCGCACCACCAAGCGCCTGATGCGCGCGGCGCAGAAGAAGCTGGTGGACGAAACCATCGCCGCCGAGGCTGCCGAGTTCGGCAAGCTGCTGCGCAGCGAGGAGTTCAAGGAAGCCTCCACGGCCTTCTTCGAGCGCCGCAAGCCCGACTTTTCCCGCTTCGGGTGAGCCCGACCGGGATGTAACGGAAGGTGATTCCGGGCCATCCCGGATGGTCACCTGGCACGGCCGATGCATACAGTGTGTGCACGGCCTGCGCGGTGGAGACAGTCAAAAAAGGAGCGCACAAAGCACATCAGGGGGCAGGCCGTGTGACGGAGGCCTGCCATGCTCTATGCCGCTGCACGCACCGCCCTGAAGCCGGTGCTCGTGACTCAAGCCAACTACCTGCGCCGCACCGCCTTGGAGCTGCCGGAGGCCGACGGGCCCCGCGTTGGTGCAGCCGGACGCGGTCCGCACACCCTCAGGCTGCTGCTAGCCGGCGATTCCTGCGCTGCGGGCGTGGGCGCCCGCACCCAGGACGAAGCCATCATCGTGCCGCTTGCGGAGCAGCTTGCCCGCCAGACTGGCGGCCGCGTGGAGTGGCAGCTCATCGCCCGCACGGGCAACACCTCCATCCAGACCTACGAGATGCTCGCCGCCGAGGCCCTGCCGGCGCTGGACGTGGCCATCGTCATCACCGGGGTCAATGACATCACCAAGCAGGTGCCCCTGCACCGCGCGCTGCTCTACCGCGAGCGCACCGCCCGGCTGCTGCGCGAACGCACGGGTGCCCGACAGGTGGTGTTCCCCTCACTGCCGCCGATCGACCAGTTCCCCAGTGTGCCGCACCCGCTCGCCTGGTGGGCTGGCCTGATGGCCGAGCGCAACAACCGCGCTCAGGCTCGCTGGGCCGAGCGCCGAGCCGATCTGGTCAGCCACTGTTCCATGGATGGCGTGATGGACCCGAAGCTCATGAGCGAGGATGGGTTTCATCCCGGGCCGGCGCTGTATGCGCGGGTGGCGCAGCGGCTGGCTGAGCATCTGATGCCGCCGGTCGGGTAGGCACCCCGCAATTCAGCGATACACCAGCACCGGAATATCCGAGTGCGTCAGCACCTTCTGCGTCTCGCTGCCCAGCAGCATGGCGCCGATGCCGCGGCGGCCGTGGCTGGCCATGACGATGAGGTCGCAGCCGTGCTGCTTGGCGGTGTCGATGATGGCCTGGTAGGTCAGGCCGCTGGCCATGACGGTGCAGGCGCAGGCCACCTGCTCGGCGTCGGCAGCGGCCTTGACGGCATCCACCGCCTGCTGGCACTGCGCCTTGAGCACGTCCTGGTAGTCGTTCATGGTCGGCAGGGGGTACTCGGCCATCATGGTCACGGGCACGGGGTCATAGACCGAGACGGTATGCACCGTGGCGCCGGATTCCTTGGCCAGGGCGATGGCGGCGCGGGCAGTGGACAGCGAGCGCTCGGAACCATCGGTGGGGATCAGGAAACGCTTGAACATGGCGGGCTCCTCCGTGATTGAGGGCGGGCCGGGAAGCGGCGCGCGCCGGTCTGCAATGGGTTCAGCGTAAATCCGCCAGAGGGCGATTGCATTGATCGGCCGCAAGTGCAAGCCAGAGGCCAGAATCAACCATAAATGGCCGAAAAGCACCCATTTCTATCAGGTCAATATGCCAGGATCCGCTCTCAGCAAGCGAGAATGGGCTTCTGGAGATTATGCAAAGTTTCGGCCGAAATCGACTCTTTTGTTCAGGTCTGCAAGGGCGGCAACTGCCGCGGCTTGCGCGACTCATCCGTGGCCACGTACACAAGCTCGGCCTCGGTGACCTTGACCACCTCGGTGTCGAGCCGGTTGCGTTCGGCATACACGTCCACGTGCACGGTGATCGAGGTGTTGCCGGTCTTGACGACTTCGGCATAGAAGCTGAGCAGATCGCCCACGAACACGGGCTGCTTGAAGGTGAAGCTGGTCACCGCGATGGTGGCCACGCGGCCGTTGGCGCGCTTGACGGCGGGCAGGCTGCCGGCAATGTCGACCTGCGCCATGATCCAGCCGCCGAACACGTCGCCGTGAATGTTGGCGTCCGAGGGCATGGGCATCACGCGCAGTACGGGCATCTTGCCCGGTGGCAGGGGGGTGTGGTGGTCGGTCATGGAGCGGGTCTCTCTGTGAGTCAGCGTTGTGGCGGGCGGTCCTTGTTCAGGGCGGCGCGCGCCATGTTGTCCACCAGGGTCGGTGCGATCAGCTTGAGCAGCCGGCCGATCCGGCCCTTGGCGGTCATGACGAGTTCACGCTTGCGGCCGCGCATGGCAGTGGCGATCTGGGCCGCGCATTCCTCCACGCTCATGGCGCCGGCTTCGTCCAGGCCGCTGTAACCCAGCGTGCCGCCGTGCGCATTCCAGCCATGCTGGCGGATCTGTGTGGCCACCACGCCGGGGTAGACCATCAGCACGTCCACGCCCTCGGGCGCCAGTTCGATGCGCAGGGCGTCAAAGAAGCCGGCCATGGCGTGCTTGGTGGCGCAGTAGGTGCTGCGCTCGGGCACGCCCACCAGCCCGGCCAGGCTGCTCACGCCCACCAGCAGGCCGCGCGTCTGCTTGATCGCAGGCAGTGCCGCATGGGTGCACCACACCGCGCCCATGAAGTTGATGCGCATGAGGTCCTCGTAGACGCGGGTGTCCGGAATCTCGTCAAAGCGCGCCTGCATGGAGATCCCGGCATTGTTCACCAGCACGTCGATCGCCCCGAAGTGCGCGCTGCTCTGTGCAACAAGCGCACGGCAGTCGGCCTCCACGCCCACGTCGCAGCGCAGGGTGAGCACCTCGGCACCCCGTGCACGGCACTGGGCAGCCACGGCGTCGAGCTTGTCCAGGCGGCGCGCGGCCAGGGTCAGGCGGGGCCGGTCGCCGGCCAGCTGACGGGCCAGTTCCGCGCCGATCCCGTCGGACGCGCCGGTGATGAGGATGTGTTTGCCTTGAAAACTCACAGCTTGATTCCAGAGGTGCCGGGCGTCTGCCCCCGATAATGCGAGCGATTATGCGCCGCGCTGCTCAAGACGCCCCCGCCCCCAACCGCCACCAGTCCGACTGGGCGGTGATCCGCTCCCTGCTGCCCTATCTGCTGGCCTACAAGGGCCGGGTGGCCTTCGCGCTGTCCTGCCTGATCGCGGCCAAGTTTGCGAACGTGGGCGTGCCGCTGATCCTCAAGGACATCGTGGACCGCCTCACGCTGCCCGGGGTCTCGATGCTGGTTGCCGTGCCCTTTGCGCTGGTGCTGGCCTATGGCGCCGCGCGCCTGATGACCTCGCTGTTCCAGGAGCTGCGCGAGTTCTTCTTCATCAATGTCACGCAGCGGGCGGTGCGCACGCTGGCGCGGCAGTCCTTCGATCATCTGCACAGCCTGTCGCTGCGTTTTCATCTCTCCCGCCGCACCGGGCAGGTGACGCGCGAGATCGACCATGGCGTGCGCGGCGTCTCCACGCTGATCTCCTATACCCTGTACTCGATCTTTCCGCTGTTCATCGAGCTGGGTCTGGTGATCGGCATCCTGGCGCACAAGTTCGGCTGGGTGTTCCCGACGATCGTGACGGTGAGCCTGCTTGCCTACGTGGCTTTCACGGTCAGCATGACCAACTGGCGCACCAAGATGCGCCGCGAATGGAACGAGCTGGAGACCCGCGCGCAGAGCAAGGCGGTGGATTCGCTGCTGAACTTCGAGACGGTCAAGTACTTCAACAACGAGCGCTTCGAGTCCGAGCGCTATGACGAAACCCTCAAGAAGAGCGAGGCCGCCGCCATCCGCAGCCAGCAGTCGCTCAACCTGCTCAATGCAGGGCAGCAGTTCATCATCGCGATCGCGCTCACGCTGATGGTCTGGCAGGCCGTGGTGGGCGTGCAGGCCGGGCGCATGACCGTGGGCGATCTGGTGCTGGTCAATGCCTTCCTGATCCAGCTCTTCATCCCGCTGAACTTTCTGGGCGTGCTGTACCGCGAGATCAAGCAGGCGCTGGCCGATCTGGAACGCATGTTCAATCTGCTGCACGTGAATCGCGAGGTGAGCGACGCGCCGGATGCCAGGCCGCTGCAGGTCAGCGGCGGCGAGATCGTCTTTGAGCAGGTGGGTTTTGCCTACGACCCGGATCGGCCGATCCTGCAGGGCGTGGACCTGCGCATCGCACCGGGCACCACCTGCGCCGTGGTGGGTGCCAGCGGTGCAGGCAAGAGCACGCTGGCGCGCCTGCTGTTCCGCTTCTATGACGTGAACCAGGGGGCACTGCGGATCGACGGCCAGGACATCCGCGGCGTGACGCAGGAGAGCCTGCGCAAGTCGATCGGCATCGTTCCGCAGGACACCGTGCTCTTCAACGACACCATTGCCTACAACATTGCCTACGGCAAGCCGGGCGCGACACGTAGCGAGATCGAGGCCGCCGCGGTGGCCGCGCAGATCCACGACTTCATCCAGAGCCTGCCGCAGGGCTATGACACGGTCGTGGGCGAGCGTGGCCTGAAGCTCTCCGGTGGCGAGAAGCAGCGCGTGGCGATTGCGCGCACACTGCTGAAGAACCCGCCGATCCTGATCTTTGATGAAGCCACGTCGGCGCTCGATTCGCGCACCGAGCAGGCCATTGCGGCGCAGCTCAAGGCGATCTCGGCCAACCGCACGACGCTGGTGATCGCGCATCGGCTGTCCACGATCGTGGACGCCGATCAGATCGTGGTGATGGAGGCGGGTCGGGTGATCGAGCGCGGCCGCTTCGACGAACTGGTGAGCGCAGGCGGCGCCTTTGCCCGCATGTGGGCCCTGCAGAGCGGTGAGGAGCAGGACGACGCACGCGCCGAGGAGCTTGTGGCATGAGGTCTGTGCAATGAAGGGGCTGCACATCATGGCCGAGCTGCACGGCTGCCGCTGCGACACCGAGCTGCTCACCGACGCCAGCCGACTGCGCCCGCTTGCCGAGGGCGCCGTGAAGGCTGCCGGCCTGCAGGCGCTCGATGCCATCTTCCACACCTTTCCGCCGCACCAGGGCCAGCCCGGCGGCGTGACGGGCACCGTGCTCCTGGCCGAGTCCCATCTGGCCCTGCACACCTGGCCGGAGCTGGCCGCCGTCACGCTGGATGCGTATGTGTGCAACCTCACCGAGGACAACTCGGCCAAGGCCCATGCGCTGGTCGATCGGCTTGCTGCAGCTTTTGCGCCCCTTCATACCGAAAAGCGGGCAATTCATCGCGGCGAACTGACGCGCACCGCACCCCCGGCGCTATAACGTCGCCACTGCGCGCAGCATCTTGCGCATCGGCCGCATTCACGCACAGAAAGGACGCGCCGCCATGTTCGACCTCAAGGGATTCATCAAGAAACAATTCATTGACATCCTCCAGTGGACGGAGGACAGCAATGGCGTGCTGTCGTGGCGCTTCCCGATGGCCGACATGGAAATCCAGTACGGCGCGAGCCTCACCGTGCGTGAGAGCCAGATGGCCGTGTTCGTGAACGAGGGCAAGGCCGCGGATGCCTTCGCCCCGGGCATGTACAAGCTCACCACGCAGACCATCCCCATCCTCACGTACCTGAAGAACTGGGACAAGCTGTTCGAGAGCCCGTTCAAGAGCGACGTCTACTTCTTCTCCACCCGCCTGCAGCTGGACCGCAAGTGGGGCACGCAGCAGCCCGTGACGATCCGCGACAAGGACTTCGGCATGGTGCGCCTGCGCGCCTTCGGCAACTACGCCTTCAAGATTGCCGACCCGAAGAAGTTCCACCAGGAAGTGTCCGGCACGCGTGACGTCTACACCGTCGATGATCTCGACGGCCAGCTGCGCACCATGTTCCTGACCGGCATTGCCGACATGTGCGGCTCCTCGGGCATTCCGTTCCTGGACCTCGCCGCCAATCAGGAAGAGTTCGGCAACCTGCTGAAGGAAAACCTCGTTCCCAAGTTCGAGCGCCTCGGTCTGGCACTCGACCAGGTGCAGGTCGCGTCCATCAGCCTGCCTGAAGAGCTGCAAGCCATCCTGGACAAGCGCATCGGCATGAACATGGTCGGCAACATGGACCAGTTCCTGAAGTACCAGACCGGTACCGCCATCCCCGTGGCTGCAGCCAACCCCGGCGGCGGCATTGCGGGCACGGCGGCCGACATGGGCATCGGCCTGGCCATGGGTCAGATGATGGCCCAGGGCATGGCCGGTGCCATGAACCCGATGAGCGCGCAGAACCAGGCGGCGGCTGCGGCTGCAGCCGGTGGCGCTGCTGCGCCCGCGGCCACGGTCAAGCCCGAGGACGTGATGGCCACGCTCGAGAAGATGCACGACCTCAAGACCAAGGGCATCCTGTCCGAGGAAGAGTTCGCGGCCAAGAAGGCAGAGCTGCTTAAGAAGCTGGTTTGACGCAGAAGCGATTCCACCAGTGCTTTCCGCTGGAGCGGGGGTTTCGCCGGGTATGCCCGGCGCCCGCGGAAGAGCGAGCGCCTGCCAGCGCGAGCCCCGTTGCGGTCCAGACTGGGCTTTCCGATTGTCCCATGCGGTTTTCCAGCCGTTTTGGCCTGAAGAACCGCATGAAACCTGGGCCCGCGCAGATGCGCGGGCCTTCGTCCACCTAGAACACTGAATCAGGGACCCCACGGCGTGTATCGCGCAGCCTGCCCCAATTGCGGCGCACCGGTGACCTTCAAGTCCTCGGTCTCGACCTACGCCGTCTGCGAATACTGCTCCTCCACGGTCGTGCGCAAGGACGACCAGCTCGAGCTCATGGGCAAGATGGCCCAGTTGCTCGATGACGCCTCGCCCGTGCAGATCGGCGCTTCCGGCACCTTCCTGCAGCAGAACTTCCAGGTGGTCGGCCGTACCCAGTTCAGCTACGAGGACGGCAGCTGGAACGAGTGGCATGTGCTCTTTGACAATGGCCGCAGCGGCTGGCTGTCCGAGCTCAATGGCCGCTCGACCATGGTCATCGAGCGCGAAGGTGCGGGCGCCGGCCTGCCGCGCTTCATGGAACTCAAGCCCGGCCAGCAGCTCGTCATCGAGGGCAACCGCTACGAGGTCGCCTACCTGACGCAGGCCCAGCTGGTAGGCGGGCAGGGCGAGCTGCCCTTCAAGATCGAGCCGGGCGCCAAGGTGCCGGTGGTGGACCTGCGCGGCGTGGGTCACAGCGTCTTTGCCACGCTCGAGTACCCCAATGCCGTTGAAGAAGCAGACGGCGGGCCGCCGCGTGTCTTCATTGGCCGCGACGTACCCTTTGCCGAGCTCAAGATGAGCGGCCTGCGCGACGTGCGCGTCAAGGAGATCGGCAAGGGCGGCACCCGCACTGTGGACTGCCCGAACTGCGGGGCCGGCATCACCATCCAGCGGGCCGACACCAAATCCATCACCTGCAGCAATTGCCACAGCACCGTGGGCGTGGAGCAGGGCGGCGTGGCCCTGCTGGCCAAGTACGCCGGTGCCGAGGTGGTGGAGCCGCCGCTGCCGATCGGCCAGAAGGGTGTGGTCGATGGCCGCAACCTGCAGGTGGTGGGCTTCCTGCAGCGCTATGTGGTGGAGGACGGCGAGCGCTACTTCTGGGACGAGTACCTGCTGCTCGAGGAGAAGACCGGGCAATACGTCTGGCTCACCTGCGGCGAGGACGGCTGGAAGATCGGCGAGCTCACCGGCACCACACCCGAGCAGCGCTCCGGCGGCGCGGTGGTGTACGAGGGCAAGGGCTACAACCTGGTCGAGAACGGCACGGCCGTCACGGACTACGTGCTGGGCGAGTTCAACTGGCGTGTGAAGCAGGGCGACAAGGCCTGGTACCAGACCTTCCGCATGGGCGACACCGACCTCAGCATGGAGCGCACCGGCAATGAGGTGACGTGGACCAAGCTGAAAAAGACCACCGGCGCGGCGCTGTCCCAGGCCTTCGGCGTGAAGGTCCCGGAGTCCGGCGGCTCGCACGGCACGCCGGCCTTCGGTGCCGTACCCCCGGGCTCGGGCGCGAGCGCCGGCATCGGCTGCGGCATGATCATCCTCATCGTCATCGTGGTGATCATCATCATCGTGCTGCTGAGTCTGCGCCGCGACTGCGACCCGCGCGAGTTCGTACTCGCGCGGGTCGAGCGGCGGGTTTGGCGGGGGGCACAAGTAAGGCATGACGCAGCCCATCGCGGACGTCGCCGGGACGTCGCAGCACGAACACGCCACCCGCCAGCGCGGCATCGCCCTGGCGCTGCTGGCCTCGGTCTTCGTCGTCGCCATCTGCGGCCTGGCCTACGAGCTGCTCGCCGCGGCCCTGGCCAGCTACGTGCTCGGCGACTCGATCCTGCAGTTCTCCACGGTCATCGGCACCTACCTGTTTGCCATGGGCATCGGCAGTGCGATGAGCCGGTTCCTGGACCGCGAGATCGAGCACTTCATCCGGATCGAGATCCTGATTGCCGTGTTCGGCGGTGCGGCCACGGCAGGCCTGTCCCTGCTGTTCGCCTTTGCGCCGGAGAGCTTCCGGGT
>DASSQC010000100.1:0-2705 GCA_035702705.1 Burkholderiaceae bacterium
CTGGCCGCGGACCATCTGCGCGGCTGGTGGCTGCCGGCGTCCGAGCTGCCGGCGTTTGCCGCCGAGCGCGGCAGCGATGCCTTTCGCCTGCTGGACCGTGTCGACTGGCTCGGTGCCGCAAGCGCGGCCGGCGCCCACGCACCCGCCATGGCGCCGGCCGAGGTGGCCGCCGCGCTTCAGGCCCAGTGGCAGCGCCCCCGGCCCCCCGGCGCGCGCCGCTGGCCCAGCGCGCTGATGCTGGCCGAGCTGGACGCCAAGGGCGCCGAGCGTTCGCGCGGGTTTGTGCTGCCCGGCGCAGGCGTCTGAAGTCCGTATCGCGCATCGGGTGCGGGTTTTCGGGCCTTTTTGCGCCAGGAGCCGCGCGGGATGGGCTTCTCGAATTGCAAATCGAGGTTTCATGCGCTTCTTCAGGCCAAATGCCGTGAAAAGCCGCGCCAGACCAGCGAGACGGTTTTCCGGCCTCAGCGCGCCCGCCGCCCGTCCGGCCGGCCCAAGGCGGTTCGCGCCGGCAGGGGCAGAGCATGTAAACTTGCGGGTTCAACGTTGAAAACCCTCGGCAAATCAGTGGCTTGCGTGCAGGCTGCCTGCGCCGACCCCATCTGGAACATTCATCATGGCTGAACGCAAACGCAATCGCCGCAACACGCTCGAGCGTCGTTGCCTGGGCAAGGCATACAAGCGCCTGTTCAACGGCGCCCCGAAGTCGATCTTCAAGATGTTGGAGAAGATCAAGAAGGCTTGAGGCTTCGCCTCTCGCCTCCTGCGGCAGGGGTGAGCACCCCCTTCCCGTTCCCCCGCCAAGCGGGGGAAAGCCCGCAGGGCTTCGCCAAAGGCCGCGCCTGATCAGCGCGGCTTTTGTTTTCAGTGCCCTTGCAGTGCTTTGTTCGCGCAAGGCGCTGTCTTCTTTTGGTGAATTGCGGGCTTGCACGAACGCGCGGCGGCCCCATATCCGCTACTTTGCGCCCTCGCAATTTGGAGCGAACCCATGAGTGGTGATGCAAGCGTTGTGGCCGCGCAGGCCGCGGCCAGCGCCCAGGCTGCCAAGATGATTCCCGTGACCATCCTCACCGGCTTTCTCGGTGCGGGCAAGACCACGCTGCTCAATCGCATCCTGACCGAACGCCACGGCGAGAAGATCGCCGTGATCGAGAACGAATTCGGTCAGGAAGGCATCGACAACGAGATCCTCGTCCAGGACGCCAACGAGCAGATCGTCGAGATGAACAACGGCTGCATCTGTTGCACCGTGCGCGGCGACCTGGTCAAGATCCTGAACGATCTCTACGCCAAGAAGAAGAGCGGCGCGCTGCAGTTCGACCGCGTGCTGATCGAGACCACCGGCATGGCTGACCCCGGCCCCGTCACCCAGACCTTCTTCATGGATGACGATGTGGCCGACCGCTACCTGCTGGATGCCGTCATCACCGTGGTCGATGCCAAGCACGGCTGGAACACGCTCGATGCCCAGAAGGAAGCACAAAGCCAGGTGGGCTTTGCCGACCGCATCCTGATGAGCAAGGTCGATGTGGCCGAGCCGCAGCAGGTCGCGGCGCTCAAGCAGCGCATCAAGCAGATGAACCCGCGCGCACCGATCACCGAGGTGCATTTCGGCCAGGCCGACATCAAGGAACTGCTGGACATCCGCGGCTTCAACCTGAACAGCATTCTCGAGATCGATCCCGAGTTCCTGACCAGCGACAAGCATGCCCACGACGGCAGCGTGCATAGTTTCGTCTTCACCAGCGACAAGCCGCTGGATGGCGCGCGGCTGGAGGAGTTTCTGTCCGCGATTCTTCAGGTTTACGGCAATGACCTGCTGCGCTATAAGGGCGTGCTTTGGCTGGACGGCGTCGAGCGGAGGATGGTGTTCCAGGGCGTCCACATGATGATGGGCGCCGACGCCGGCAAGCCCTGGCAGCCCGGCGAGAAGCGCACGAGCAAGATGGTCTTCATCGGCCGCAAGATGCCCGTGCAGGTAATCATGGACGGGCTGCGCCAGTGCGAGATCGGCGCCGGCAAGGCTGCCAAGCGCAAGTAGTCATTCAGGCTGGTCGACAACAGCAAAAGAGCAGTACACAAGCAGGTGCATGTCAGCGGGCAGAGCAAGTGCCCGCTCACAAGTGAAGATCCAAAGCAGTTCGAGGTGGGAGATACATAACAATGGCGACCGCAAAGACAAGCGCTGCCAAGGCGCCGGCAGCCAAGCCGGCCGCAAAGGCCGAGGCCGAGAAGAAGCCTGCCAAGGGCGCCGTGGGCGCCGGCAAGGGCAACGACTGGATTCCGACCGATGCCGAGATGCTGGCCATGGGTGAGGCCGAGTACATGAACGCCGCCCAGCTGCGCTATTTCAAGGCCAAGCTGCAGGAGATGGAGCGCCAGATCCTCTCCAACGCCGACGAGACCGTGGAGCACCTGCACGAGAACGTGATCGTCCCCGATCCGGCCGACCGCGCCACCATCGAGGAAGAGCACGCCCTGGAGCTGCGCACCCGCGACCGTGAGCGCAAGCTGCTCAAGAAGGTGCAGCAATCGATCCAGCGCATCGACGCCGGCGACTATGGCTGGTGCGAGGAAACCGGTGACCCGATCGGCGTGCCGCGCCTGATGGCCCGCCCGACCGCCACGCTGTCGCTGGAAGCCCAGCAGCGCCGCGAGATCCGCCAGAAGATGTACGGCGACTGACCGGGCGCCTCGCAGAGCCGGGC
>DASSQC010000101.1:0-2598 GCA_035702705.1 Burkholderiaceae bacterium
TGCCGTTCACCCTTCTCTTGTCCCAAGGAGCCCCTTGGGCCTGAAGATCAGGATGAGCACCAGCAATAGGTAGGGCAATACCGGCGCCACCTGTGCGAGCGACAGCTTCCACACCGCGTAACCGAAGGTTTGCTCGGTCACGTTCATGCCGAGCGCGCGGAAGACGTCCGCACCGCTTGAATCCACCTTCACCGCGAGGTTCTGCAGCAGGCCGATGAGGATGGAGGCCACGAAGGCTCCGGCCAGCGAGCCCATGCCGCCCACCACCACCACCACGAAGATGATGGAACCCAGCGTGGCCGCCATGGCAGGCTCGGTCACGAATGCTGGCCCGCCGATCACCCCGGCCAGCCCTGCGAGGGCACAGCCGCCACCGAACACCAGCATGAACACGCGCGGCACGTTGTGGCCCAGGGCCTCCACCGTCTCAGGGTGCGTCAGCGCCGCCTGGATCACCAGCCCCGTGCGCGTCTTGGCGAGTACCAGCCAGAGCGCCGCCAGCATGGCGACCGCCACACCCATCAGGAACAAGCGGTACTCCGGAAAGGTCAGCCCCATGCTCTGCTGCAGCCAGTCGACCGGCCCGGTGAGCATGTCCGGTACGCGATACGGCACGGCCGCCCTGCCCCAGATCACCTGCACCAGTTCCACGATGATGTAGGACAGCCCGAAGGTGAACAGCAATTCCGGTACGTGACCGAACTTGTGCACCCGCCGCAGGCCATAGCGCTCGATGAGCGCCCCCAGCGTGCCAACGATCAGCGGTGCGAGGATCAGTGCCAGCACAAAGCCGGCGTTGCCGCCAAGGGCCTTGGTACTGAGCGCGGTGATCTGGTACGCCACGTAGGCGCCGATCATGTAGAAGCTCGCGTGGGCGAAGTTCAGCACGCCCATCATCGAGAAGATGAGCGTCAGCCCCGAGGACAGCATGAACAGCAGCAGGCCGTAAGCCAGTCCGTTCAAGATCGATGTGATCCAGGTGGAATCCATGCAGGCTCTTTGGGAACGCGCCGGCCGGTTGGTGCCGCGCGATGCGGTTTGACAATGCGAACGATCGTTAGATTTTGAGTCAAACAAAAGCCGCGGAAGACAACTTCCGCGGCTTTTTTGCGAGCATGAGCTACTTGGGCTGCGCCGGACGCTTCATCTGGCAGGACGAAGGCTGCACACCCACGAAAGCCGGCTGGACCGACTCCGTACGCCAGCCGAAGCCGGTGTTCTCCTGGTCGATCTTCACGCTCTTGCCGTCGACCTTGGCCCAGGTGGCAATCACGAGCGGTTGCTGCAGCTGGTGGTCCATGGCGCGCATTTCCACTTCGCCATTGAGGCTCTGGCTCTTGCGGCCGGCCATGGCAAAGGCCACCTTGACCGGATCGGCACTCTTCGAGGCGTTGATGCTGTCGGCCATCATGCGGATGGCACTGAAGGTGGCCATGGAGTAGTAGTCGTCCTTGAACTTGTCCTTCATGCGCTTGACGACGTCCTGACCCTTGAAGGTGGCTTCGTTCGGATGCCAGTACGACACCATGCGCACACGGTCTGCGCCCGAGGCGCCCATGGCTGTGGGTACGCCGGTGGTGCCACCGTAGTAGGTGTAGAAGTTGGCCTTGAGACCGGCGTCATTGGCAGCCTTGATCAGCAGCGCAAGATCCGTACCCCAGTTGCCGGTGATGACCGTGTCGGCACCGCTCTGCTGGATCTTGGCGATGTAGGGGGAGAAGTCGCGTACCTGGCCCAGCGGGTGCAGATCCTCACCGGCAATCTTCACATCGGGGCGCTTGCGGCCGAGCATCTCCTTGGCCGAACGCGCCACCTGCTGGCCGAAGGAGTAGTTCTGGTTGATCAGGTAGACGCTCTTGATCTCCTTGCGGTTCTGCATGTAGGTCGTGAGCGCCTCCATC
Source organism: Burkholderiaceae bacterium (assembly GCA_035702705.1). Lineage (GTDB taxonomy): Bacteria > Pseudomonadota > Gammaproteobacteria > Burkholderiales > Burkholderiaceae_C > Piscinibacterium. The sequence goes on from DASSQC010000101.1 coordinate 1,902, forward strand.
TTCTGCTCGACGTTGGCATCGAAGCGGAAGTGCCAGAAGCTGCACTGGGCATTGGTCAACACGGGGTCGATGGCGGCGTAGTTCAGGAATACGAGTTCCTTGCCGGGATTGCGCTCGTTGTGCTTGCTGATGGCGTCGGACAGGGCGATGGCCACGCTCGAGCCGTTGCCCTGTGCCACATACCGAAAGCCCTGGTCGATGGCCGTGCGCAGCACGGTCAGGCTTTCCTGCGGGCTGGTCTTGTTGTCGAAGCCGACCACCTCGAATTCATAGCCCGGGGCCCACTTCTGCTGGTTCGCCAGTTCCGCCACGGTCTGCCAGCTCTTGAGCTGGTTCTGCCCCACGGGGGCAAACGGGCCGGAGAGCGGGTCGATGAAGGCGATTCTGACCTTCTGCTGGGCAAAGGCGCTGCCCGCGAGCATTGAACCTGCCACCAGCGTTGCAGCCGCCAGCGTGTTTAGACGCATGTTGCGCATTTCCGTCTCCTTGCCTCGTTGTGTGCCCGCCCTGCTTTGAGCGGGGTCTATGCGTGTAGCCGAATGTAGGTAAACCGCAGCGCAGCATTCAACGAATGCCTCGTCGGGCTTTCCCTAAAGCGGGGTGGATACAACAGTGGCATTCATCGATGGGCGATCAGGCCGGCAGCGGCGTATTGCCGTACTGCTCGCGCAGCTTGGTCTTGAGCATCTTCCCGGTG
>DASSQC010000102.1:0-3502 GCA_035702705.1 Burkholderiaceae bacterium
GGCGGCGAGGTGGAGCATTGCGGCAACGGGGCGCGCTGCTTTGTGCGCTACGTGCGCGAGAAGGGCCTGACGAGCAAGTCCAGCGTGCTCGTGGAGGTGAGCTTCGGCGTGATCGAGCTCACCGAGGCGGCCGATGGCAGCGTGACTGTGCAGATTGCGGTGCCGCGCTTTGCACCGGCCGAGATTCCCTTCCTGCCCGACGGCCTGCCTGCGCGCAGCCAGGGCGCGGGCGTGCTCTACGGCCTGCCGGTGGGTGACCAGACGCGCTGGGTGGCCGTGGCCAATCTGGGCAATCCGCATGCCGTGCAGGTGGTGGAGGACGTGGACCGCGCACCGGTCGAGATCGAGGGCCCGCTGATCGAGGCGCATGCCGCCTTTCCGGCGCGGGTCAATGCGGGCTTCATGCAGATCATCGATGCGCAGCACATCCGCCTGCGCGTGTACGAGCGCGGCGTGGGCGAGACCCTGGCCTGTGGCACGGGGGCCGTGGCGGCGGTGGTGTGCGGGATTCAACTGGGGCTGCTGAAGAGCCCGGTCACGGTGGATGCACGCGGTGGCGTGCTGGCCGTGCGCTGGGCCGGGCAGGGCGAGATGGCGTATCTGAGCGGTCCGGCCGTGACCGTGTTTGAGGGGGAAATCGACGTATGAGTACCGAATTCGGGCTGCAGGTGCTGGCCTATCTGCGTGAGCATCCGGAGTTCTTTGATGAGCACGCCGAGCTCTTTGCCAGCCTGACCGTGCCCAACCCCCATGGCGGCCGGGCCGTGAGCCTGATCGAGCGCCAGCTCATGGCGGTCAAGGAAAAGAACAAGCAGGTCGAGCTGCGTCTGGCCGAGCTCATCCGCATCGGCCGCGAGAACGAGGTCATCGTCGACAAGTTCACCACCTGGACGCGCAGCCTCGTGGCAGCGCGCCATGCGCGCGACCTGCCCCATCTGGTGGAAGGCGGCGTGGGCCGGCACTTCACGGTGCCACTCACCGCGCTGCGCATCTGGGGGGTGATGCCCGAGCACCAGGGTCTGGACGCCGCCCGCCCGGTGACCGATGACGTGAAGAGCTTCGCCCACAGCCTGATGGGCCCGTATTGCGGTGGCAATTCCGGCTTTGCCGCGGCCAGCTGGCTGCCCGGCGAGGCCGCCAGCATTGCCCTGCTGCCCCTGCGCGTGGGCGCCGCGCCCGAGGCCTTCGGCCTGCTGGTGCTGGGCTCGCCCGATCCGCAGCGCTTCCGCGACGACATGGGCGTGGAGATGCTCGCCCGCATTGCCGAGATCTGCTCGGCCGCGCTGGCCCGGCTGCTGCCGGAAAGCGGCCCGGCGGTGACGGCCCCCGCGCTCACGCATTGAGGCTCGACCGACCATGACCCAAGCCGCCGCGCTCGCCCACCCGCCCGCCGCGGCGGATGCAGCCGGGCAGGGCGGGGCGGCGCCAGGCCTGGCCCGCGTGGTGTCGGTGGCGGCGCATGGCAGCCATGCCTTTTCCAAGACGGTGCAGCCCGGCATCGAGCTGATGGCCGGGCTGGGTGTGGCCGGCGATGCGCATGCCGGCGTGACGGTCAAGCACCGCTCGCGCGTGGCCAAGGACCCGACGCAGCCCAATCTGCGTCAGGTGCACCTGATCCATGCCGAGCTGCTGGACCAGCTCGCCGCACAGGGCTTCACGGTGCGGCCGGGCGACCTGGGCGAGAACCTGCTCACGCGCGGCATCGATCTGCTGGGGCTGCCCACCGACACCGAGCTGCAGATCGGCCCCGCGGCCCGCATCCGCATCACCGGCCTGCGCAACCCCTGCGCGCAGATCGACCGCTTTGCGCCGGGGCTGATGGATGCGCTGCTGGATCGCGCCGCCGACGGCCGCCTGATCCGCAAGGGCGGCGTCATGGCCGTGGTGCTGGCTGGCGGCCCCGTCCGCGCGGGCGATGCGATCACGATCCACCTGCCGCCGGGCGAGCATCGGCCGCTCGCGCCGGTCTGAAGCCGATCCATGGCCGCCGCGCAGCCCCGCACCGAGCGCCCCGAGCTGCCCGCCAGTGCCCATGCCTGGCTGGATCATCTGCGCGTGGAACGCCGTCTGGCGCCACGCACGCTGGACACCTACGCCATCGACCTGACGAGTCTGGCCGCCGTGCTGCCCGTGGCGCTGGACGCCGTGGCCGAGCACCATCTGCGCAGCGCACTCGCGCGCCTGCATGCGGGCGGCATGACGCCGCGTTCGCTGGCCCGGCTGTTGTCGGTGGCGCGCGGCTTCTACCGCTGGCGCATGCTGTCGGGCGCCCGGGCCGACAACCCGGCCCAGGGCCTGCGCGCGCCCAAGGCGCCCAAGCGCCTGCCCAAGGCCCTGGCCGTGGATGCCACCGCCGGGCTGCTCGATGCCGCGCAGGCGGCTGCGCAGGCCGTTCAGACGGCTGACCCGCAGCGGGACGAGCCGAAACAGCAGGCCCTGCGCCTGCGCGATGCGGCCATGTTCGAGCTGCTGTATTCCTCCGGCCTGCGTCTGGCTGAACTGATCGGCCTGGATGTGATCGCCAGCGACACGGCTGCCGGCTGGGTGGATGCGCAGGCCGCCGAGGTGCATGTCACCGGCAAGGGCGGCAAGCGGCGCATGGTGCCGGTGGGCGGCAAGGCACTCGACGCGCTGCGCGCCTGGCTGCCCGCACGCGTGCTGCTGGCCGACGCGCAGTGCCCGGCGCTCTTTGTGGGCGCGCGCGGCGAGCGCATCGCCCAGGGCACGGTGCGTCTGGCGCTCAAGCAGCTGGCGCAAGCCAGTCAGCTGGGCCAGCACGTGCACCCCCACATGCTGCGCCACAGCTTTGCCAGCCACGTCCTGCAAAGCAGCGGTGACCTGCGCGCCGTACAGGAACTCATGGGCCACGCCAGCATTGCCGCCACCCAGGTCTACACCCAGCTGGATTTCCAGCACCTGGCCCGCGTGTATGACGCGGCGCACCCGCGCGCCAAGAAGCCTGCTGGAAAATAGATCGTTTTCGGATCGACAGAACGACGATCTCATTCGGGCCAAGTGGCGCACTAGGCAAGCGATAAATCACCTAGGCTACATTGAAAATCATCTGATTTCGGACGGATTCATGGGCGGGTGGCCTGCATGCCGCACCCCGTCTGAAGCGGGCCGCTGCCCACGGCCTGCCTGCCCGCAGCGGCGAAAATGCGCGCATGACCGCCACCCTCATCCTCAAGCCGGGCAAGGAAAAGAGCCTGCAACGCCGCCACCCCTGGGTCTACGCCACCGCCGTGGCCCGGGTCACGGGCAACCCCGGGCTGGGCGAGACCGTCAAGGTGCTCAGCCACGAGCAGCGCTTCCTGGCCTGGGCGGCCTACTCCGAGCAGAGCCTGATCCGCGCCCGCGCCTGGAGCTTTGTCGAGGGCGAGGTGATTACGGCCGACTTCATCGCCCGCCGCATTGCGGCGGCCGTGGCGCGGCGCACGGGACTGGCACGCGTCAGCAACGCGATCCGGATTGTCTTTGGCGAGGCCGATGAGCTGCCGGG
>DASSQC010000103.1:0-2303 GCA_035702705.1 Burkholderiaceae bacterium
GGTTTTGGGCGAGGGCAGGGCAAGGCGCATGGCAATGAAGCGGTCTGGGCAGAATGCCGGTCGGTCGAGGACATGAGGCGCGGACTTACAGAGCCGCGCTGAGGGAAAACACGGAAATTGCACTGCGGCCGGCTGCACCGAGGGCTGGCCCGAAGCCGCTTTCCGCATGTCTGATGCGGCTTTCCAGCCATTTTGGTCTGGAAAGGCGCATGAATACTGGAAATGAGAAAGAAAAACCCGCATGAATCAAGCATTCATGCGGGTCTTGAGGGCAAATCGGCCGGAAAGCCGCGCCAGGCAAGCGAGAAGGCCTACAGGCGCATCTCCAGCCGGATCGAACCGTTGATGTCGGTGCGCTGGTTGCTCACGGTCTTCTGCAGCTGGTTCGGCAGCAGGAAGCTCGATTCCGTGACGCTGTCATCGGCCGACAGGTTGGACAGCGTGAAGCGCACGCGCGTGGTGCTGTTGACGACGTAGAGCGCGAAGACGTCATACACGTGGCGGGTGGACAGGCGCTGCTGCTGCTCGTTGGTGATCTGCGTGGTGTAGGCGGGTGTCCAGTTGACGTTGCCGCCCACCGACCACGGCGTGCCGCGGAAGCGGTAGTCCACGCCGAAGTTGCCGGTGGCACGCGGCTGCTGGTCGATGAAGTTGTAGGGGCCGCGCACCTGGTCGACCTTGCTGTCGAACACCGACAGATTGGTGCGGAAGTTCAGCGGAATGGCGTCGTCGATCAGTTCGGTGAGCTGGAACTTGGCGTCGAACTCGATGCCGCGCGTCACCGCGTCGCCCAGGTTCACCGGGCGCGACACGTAGCGCGGCACCGGCGCCCAGCTGACGGTCTCCAGACGCGTGGCGTTGCGAATCAGGTCCTTGATCTGCCGCTGGAACAGGTTCACCGACAGGATGCCGCCGCTCTTGAAGTAGTGCTCGTAGGCCACATCGATGCCGTTGGCGCGCTCGGGCTTGAGCTCGGCGTTGCCGGCGCGGTCCGGGCTGGTGGGCGTGTTGGCGCCCGGCACCGGGAACTGCGTGTTCAGGTTCGGGCGCGACACCAGCTGCTGGCTGTTGGGTGCGCGATAGCTCTGCGTCAGGGCAAAGCGGATCTGGTCGCGGCGCGGCTGCGCAAAGCGCCAGACGGCCTGCGCCAGCGGCGTGGTCACGCTGCTCTTGTTCGTGACCGGGGTGCCGGCATCGCTGCTCTTGGTTTCGATGCTCTCCCAGCGCACGCCCAGGTAGGTCGACCAATTGGGCGCCGGGTCCCACTCATCCTGCACATACAGCGCCTGACGCAGGGTGGACACGCTGAACGAGGAACCGAACTCGGCGAGCTGCTGCACGCCGTTCTGAAGGGTGATCGGCGATTCCTTGCGCTTGACGCCCTCGAGCTCGCCGCCGAACACCAGACTGTGCGTGCCGTCCAGGGAGTTGGTCACCTTGCCCGCCAGGTTCCAGCTGCGGTCGGTGACGTCGTTACTGCTCTGCTGGATCAGGTTCTGTGCGCCGCTGGCGTCGAACTGGCGCAGGGTGGAGGCGCTGTCGAGCGCAAACTGGCCGCCGCTGGCCCGCAGCTCATAGCGCGTGGTTTCGCTGAAGCGCTTGTTGAGCTGCGCATTGAAGCGCGTGACCCAGAAGTCGCCCTTGTTGTTGAAGTCGCTCGTGGCGTAGGGCGCGGTGCCCACCGGCTGGGTGAGCGTGCTCGCGGAGCGGTTCTTGAACTCGTTGCGCACCACAAAGGGCTGGATGCTGAACAGCTCGCCCTGGCCGAGGCGCCACTGGAAGCGCCCGCTACCGAACAGGCGCGTGGTGTCGCTGACGCCCTCGCTCTTGACGCGCTGATCAAAGCTCAGGGTGTCGCCGGGCAGGTCGGTGTAGGTGGTGCGGCTCTCGCTGCTGTTGCGGTTGCGGTCGTGGCCGGCGCTCAGCGTGGCGTTGTAGGTGCCGGTGGCGCTCAGCTCGCCGTTGCGGTTCCAGCTGGCATTGGCCGACGGCTCGCCACGCTCGACCTGCAGGCTCGCGCGCAGGTCGTTGGAGAGCTGGCGCAAAGGCTCGCGCAGGATGATGTTGATGGTGCCGGCAATCGCGCGGGCGCCGGTCTCCGCGGTCGGCGCACGCAGGATCTCGATGCGCTCGACCTGCTCCGGGGTGATCTGCTCGATCGAGAAGCCCGGCGGAATGCGCTCGCCGTTGATCAGGATCTGCGTGAAGCCGCCGCCCATGCCGCGCATGCGGATCGGGCCGCCGCGCCCCGGGGGGCCGCCTTGCGTGACGCCGGGCATGCGGCGCAGCACATCGCCCAGGTT
>DASSQC010000104.1:0-5616 GCA_035702705.1 Burkholderiaceae bacterium
TCTGGTTCTCGCGAGCCACCTGCAGGCTGCTGATCACCGAGTCGAAGCGGTTCTGCGTGGCACCGAAGGTGGCGCGCGTCGCGTTCACCAGGTCGATCGCCGTGTCGAGGTTGTTGATCACGGTGTCGATGGCGGTATCCGCCACGCCGCTGCCGATCGAGGCACTGGAACCCGTCACGTTGGTGATGTTCGAGTCGATCGTGAGGTTCGTGGTGGTGACCGTGATCGAGTCGAGCGTGGTCGTCCCGGCACCGATCTGGAAGGAGGTCGAGCCGGCATCAGCACCCAGGATGGCCTTGCCGTTGAACTTGGTGCCACCGAGCACGCGGCCCACTTCGGCCTGCAGCTCTGCGAAATCCTTCAGCAACAGGGCCTTGTCGCCATCGGAGTTCGTGCCGTTGCGTGCCTGCAGCGCCAGTTCACGCATGCGCTGCATGGCCTCGCCAGCCTGGCCGAGTGCGCCTTCCGCGGTCTGCGCCAGGGAAATACCGTCTGCCGCATTGCGAATGGCCACAGACATGCCGCGGACCTGGGAGTTCATGCGCTCGGCGATGGCCAGGCCGGCCGCATCGTCCTTGGCGCTGTTCACGCGCAAGCCGGTGGACAGGCGCTGAATGGACGTACTCAGGGAAGATTGCGTCGCGCTGAGATTGCGCTGGGCATTGAGCGACGCCAGATTGGTGTTGATTACTTGGGACATGGTCTATCTCCAAAGGTGGTTCATCCAAAACCCGGCAGCAATCCCCGTCGGGCCAGCCCCCGACCCCTACTGCATGACCGGACAAGTCATCAGGGTCCGGGGTAACTGACGGGAATCGACGCGCTCGCCGATCCAACGTCAGGAGTGTCGGTGGACTCACGTGCAAGTTAGCTTCGGCTTTAGAGCGACCATGCTCAAAAAAAAGGCACGATCCACCCGTACTTCCGTATCGGATGGATCGTGCCTTGCCGGTCGGCCGAACTGCGGGGAGAAGACCTCGCAGCTCGAATCCGACAGGTTCAGACCGCTTAGCGCAGCAGGGCCAGGACGCCCTGGGGCAGCGAGTTGGCCTGCGAGAGCATCGCGTTGCCCGCCTGCTGCAGCACCTGCGCACGCGACAGGTTGGCCGTCTCGGCCGCGAAGTCCGCATCCATGATGCGGCTCTTGGCAGCGGTCTGGTTCTCGCGAGCCACCTGCAGGCTGCTGATCACCGAGTCGAAGCGGTTCTGCGTGGCACCGAAGGTGGCGCGCGTCGCGTTCACCAGGTCGATGGCCGTGTCGAGGTTGTTGATCACGGTGTCGATGGAGCTGGCGGCCACACCGCTGCCGATGGAGGCGCTGGAGCCCGTCACGTTGGTGATGCTCGTGTCCGTCGTGAGGTTCGTCGTCGTCACGGTGATCGAGTCATTGCCCGAAGTACCGGCACCGATCTGGAAGCTCTGGGAGCCGGCGTCGGCACCGAGGATGGCCTTGCCGTTGAACTTGGTACCACCGAGCACGCGGCCGATTTCGCTTTGCAGCTCGGCAAATTCCTTCTGCAGCTGGGCCTTGTCGGCGTCACCGTTGGTGCCGTTGCGGGCCTGCAGTGCCAGTTCACGCATGCGCTGCATGGCCTCACCGGCCTGGCCCAGCGCGCCTTCCGCGGTCTGGGTCAGGGAGATGGCGTCACCGGCATTGCGGATGGCAACCGTCATGCCGCGAACCTGGGAGTTCATGCGCTCTGCAATGGCCAGGCCGGCAGCGTCGTCCTTGGCACTGTTGATGCGCAGGCCGGTGGACAGGCGCTGGATCGAGGTCGCCAGCGAGCTCTGGGTGGAAACAAGGTTGCGCTGTGCGTTGAGCGAAGCGACGTTGGTGTTGATGACTTGAGGCATGGTGCGCTCTCCTATCTAGATCAGTTTCAATCAAACCCAATCTGGCGCATTGCCAGGGATCGGGACCTCTCCCCATTCGACGGGGTTCCCTTGCGGGCGCCCGGCACTTGGGGGTCGGGCCACGGAGCGGGTTCAATTGCCGTTCCGTTGGCTGGTACTTCGGCCCAGTGCTGTGGAACTTGAGAGGACGTGTTCAAAGATCTGTCAAGAACTGCAGGGTGATTCGCACCCAGATTCACGCGGCTTTGTTCGCTGTATTGAGCGGTGAATCCTGCCGTTATCGAGAGTTATCGACAGGGATTGAGGAAATTTAATGACGGGGACCTTTCCAATTCGAGGTGCCTCACGTGAGCCAACTATTGATCCACTCGATGTCCGAGTTCTGGGACATCATCGAACCCGCGCTCGACCTCGCAGAGGTGCGCAGAATCACGGAGATCGGTGCCGAGCACGGCGGCATGAGCAGTCGACTGGCGCAGTACGCACTGGCGCATGGCGGACATCTCACCAGCATTGATCCGGCACCGAGCGCAGCGTTTCTCGAATGGCTGCAGACCCAGCAGTGCGTCACCCATGTCGCGCAGCCCAGCCTGGATGTGATTGATCAGCTGCCTGCGGCAGATGCATGGGTGATCGATGGCGATCACAATTGGTACACGGTCTATCACGAGCTTCATGCCATCTGGCGTCGGCAGCAGGCTGCCGGTCAACCCATGCTGGCCCTGCTGCACGACGTCGCATGGCCCTGTGCACGCCGTGACCAGTACTACGCACCCGATCGCATTCCGGCCGACTTCCTTCTGCCCCATTCCTTCGATCGCGGCATCGACTTGACGGGCATGGTCGGGCCGAATCGCGGCTTTCGGGGCTGTGGCTCTTTCGCCTACGCCATCGAAGAGGGCGGGGTACGAAACGGCGTGTTGACCGCAGTCGAGGATTTCGTCGCGGAGGTCGGGGTGGATCGCTTCTACTGGGCCCGGATCCCTGCGGTCTTCGGTCTCGGTGTTCTGTTCGAGCGCAGCGCCGTCTACGCGAATGAACTGGTGACGCATCTCGCGCCGTTGCATGAGAGCCCGCTCATTGCGCGTCTCGAGGAAAATCGCCTCGCCAACTATCTTGCGGTCATCGATTGGCAGGACCGGACCGCGTCTGCCTAGCGCCAACACGCATGCGCCTCGACGAGGCACAAAGAAGAAGAGGCGCGGATTCCGCGCCTCTTTTCATTCCTGCCGCCTCAGGCGGCCCTGCGACTGATCGGCCGGAACACGATTTCGACGTAGCGTGCCTGTTCAGCAAATTCACCAAGGTCTGCAAGAAGAAAGCCTGATGGCGTCTCGAAGTGAACCAGGCCGTCCTGGTAGACCGTCGCACGATCGGCAACAAGCGCAAGATTGGTCATTGCCGTATTGGCGGGATTGCGCTCATGTGGCAGCGCAACGCGGACGCACTCAATCTGGACCCAGTTGTAGTGCTCACCCAGCAGGAGTCCGATCATCTGAGCACCGGCCGGCACCAAGGCGCGGTAGAAGCCTTCGCGCGTCGCATTCGCCTCGATCTGATGTGTCCAGACTTCGCCGCGCATCGAGATCATCAGCGTCAACGGTACGCGATCGAACCCAAGATCGGCTTCATTGAATCCCAGGCGGAAGCGGCTCTGCGCAAAGTGCAGCATCGAGGCATCCAGACCGTAGGTGCGCAGCTCGGCAGGAATGAAGATTCGATCCGCGCTGCCCACGTAGTTCAAGCCGCGCTGACGCAGCTCGGTCCTGGCGAGCTCGCGATCGAGAAACTCGATCTTGTCCTCCGCCCCAAGGTTGACGTCATGACTGAATCCTTCCACGAGTCGTACTTCGGCCTCGCTCGGCAGGAAGACCAACCGGGCCAGTGCCATTGCGCTTGCCGTCGCCATTTCTTCCGGTGTGGGGCGGGCAGCGGGCATGTCTGCCCATCGGCGTACCGCGGCCTGTGCAAACGCGCACGCTCCGCGCTGCACGCGAACACGGATTTCGTGCTGCTTGGGCAGTTCCTTGGATTGCTTGCGGATCGGCTGACCCTGTTCTCGGTAGTCGATCACCGATCCGCCTCCGCTCGTGCAGAACTGTTCCATCAGCGCAATGTGGTTGATCAGGGAGTCCACGGCGCGATAGTCATGAAGGCGAGCATCGATGACGCCGATCCGACGGCCTGCGTTGTCGTTGCCGTCGGACATCACGTTGCGCAGCGCCAGATAGTGGCCTTCGACCTCGATACCCAGACGCTGCTGCAGATGGGGTGCGGCAAGACGTTGCACGGTGCCGGCGTAGCCCAGATCGACAAAGAGCAGCACATCGCCCGGGGCGCATTGGCTGATGTGCTGCACATGACGAGCCTGGCGGCGCGCGAACGCCTCTGAGGCCTTGGTGATTTCGCTGACGACCGCCGGGCTGAGAAGCTGGTCGATCACGGCCTGATGCATCTGCGCTTCAGTGGCGCATGCGCGCGCGGTCTTCAACACCCGCAATGTGGTCTCGTCCGACAGGAGGAGCTGGCGACAGATTTCCAGATACCGCCGCGAGCTGGCGAACTCCGCGAGATAGCTGCGGATGGAGGATTCCGAATGGAATGATGCGGCGTAGGCCGTGAACCGAGATATCTCGAGTGCGCAGGAGTGCAAACCGGAGAATGCCTCATCGCCCGCTTCTGCCATGGCCTGTGCCATCAGCTTGGGAAGGTGCCCGTCGCGCATGAGAAAGCAGATTCGGGCGGTGCGCCCTTCGGCCCGCAGTGCCCGCGCCCGCTGTGCAACCTGGCAGAGCAGCCCGATCAGTGCCGGGCCGACACTGCCGAAGCCCATCCATTCGGCTTCATCGTCGCTCAGCTCCTGTCCAGCGAACACGGCTGAGTGCAGCGCCGGAGTGGGTTTGCTCACTCTGAGCTGGGTGTCAAACACATTGCCTGCCGCCAGTTCAAGGCGCTTGACCTCACGCAGCTGATCGGTGAACGGGTCGAACAGCACACCATGGATGCCGAGATCCCGCGGGGCGCGGTGGTCTGCTGCCGTGTTGTCGCCGATGTGCATCCAGCTCGCGGGCTTTGCCTTCCAGCGTGATCCAAGGATCGTGAAGAGCTTGCCGGTCTTGCCGGTGCCGAAGTCCGAAGACGCGATGACATGCTCGAAGACCTCATTGGCCGGTCTTCCGATGCAGTGGGAGATCAGCTCATCGAGTTCGTGGCTGTCGAAGTAGATGTCGCTGATGATTGCAGTGCGCAGACCCTTGGCTCGCGCGGCAATTGCAAGATCCAGAATGGGCTTGAAGGCAAAGCAAAGCGACTTCTCGACCTCGAGCTCGGCACGTGCGAGCTCCTGGTGTGCGCTCTCGCTGGCGTTCGGAGCCGCCTCCCGGTAGATGTCGAGCAGACTGACCTCGTGAGATCCAGTGAGCAGGCGCTTCTTGCGTGCCATGCTTTCGGCCATCCGGCGCTGCTCGGCCGAAACTGCGTACTTGCGGTGTACGGGGTGCTTCTCCATCTCGAAGAACGCGTCCGACGGAGTGGCCGTGCGGCGCCAGACCAGGGTATCGAAGCAGTCGAACGTCAGCCACTCCATGCCGTCCTGTGTCAGCAGGGAGGGCAGGTCGGTCACCCCCAACCTTGCAGGCACGGTGATGGCGGGCTTGATCGGGGTGTCGATGATCATGGCGGCGTCCTTGAGTTGGTTCATGCCAAAACTTAAGCCCGAAGCACCCGATTGAATGTCTGCTTAAGCCGCGGAAAAGCGCGCCA
>DASSQC010000105.1:0-15315 GCA_035702705.1 Burkholderiaceae bacterium
GCCACTGGAAAGCCTTCTCGCTTGTCTGGCCCGGCTCTCCGGCCCGTTTGCCCTGAAGACCCGCACCCAGAGCCGATCTTTGCCATCACATGCGGGCGTGATGCCTCGTCGGCCCGAAGGCCTCATGCCCGCCCAGCCCGCTGCCCTCAGCGCTTCAGTTCGATGATGCGATCGACTTCGCGCACGGTATCCGGCCGGTGGCTGACGATCACGATCGCCATCCCCAGGCTGCGCAGCTGGGTGGTAATGCGCTGCTCGAGCGCGAGGTCGAGCTGGTCGAAGGTTTCGTCCAGGAAGAGCACCGCGGGCTGCCGGTAGAGCGCGCGCGCCAGCAGGATGCGCTGCTTCTGCCCGCCGGACAGCGCCGTGCCCAGGCTGCCCACCAGGGTGTTGTAGCCCATGGGCATGGCCTCCACGTCGGCATCCACCATGGCGAGCTTCGCGCAGGCGCGCACGGCCTTGGGGTCATGGTGCGGGTCGAAGAAGCTGATGTTGTCCTCGATCGAGCCGACAAAGAGCTGGTCGTCCTGCATGACCACGCCCACGCGGCTGCGCAGGGCACCGAGGTCCCAGTCGCGCAGGTCGCGCCCACCCACCAGCAGGCTGCCCTCGGTGCGATCCAGCAGACCCACGAGCACCTTGACCAGCGTGGTCTTGCCCGCGCCGCTGGGACCGACGATGGCCACCATCTCGCCGGGCTGCACGTCCAGGTCCACGCCGCGGAAGACCGGGCCCTCCACGCCGTAGGCAAAGCCCAGGCCGCGCGCCTCGATGGCGAAGCTGCGCGGCGCAGTGGCCACCGGCAGGCCGCCGCCCGGCTCGGGCTCGGTGAGGGTGATGTCGGCCACGCGCTCGGCATGCAGGTCGAGCATGCGGAACTCCACCAGCTTGTCCGTGAGATTGATGATGCGGTTGATGAACAGCAGCTTGAAGCCCAGGAAGCCGAACAGCATGCCCACCGAGAGCAGGCCGTCGATCACGATGCTCGCGCCCAGCCAGACCACGATCACGCTTTCCAGGCCGAAGATCAACGCATGCGCCGTGCGCTGCACGATGGCCACGCGCTGCACCTGGGCATCGGCATTGGCCTGCGCCACCAGCAGGTTCTGATAGGCCCCGCGCCGCTCCAGCTCGCGCCGGTTGAGCTTGATGGCCATCATGCCGCGCAGGGTCTCGATGAAGTGCGTCGAGCTGCGGCCCTCGTGCAGCAGCTTCTCGTCGGTGGCGCGGCGCAGCGGTGCGTACAGCAGCCAGCGCGTCAGGCCGTAGAGCAGCGTGGCAGCCAGCACCACGGCGGTCAGCGTCAGGCTGTACCAGGCCATGAGCAGCAGGGTGACGAGCACCATGACGCCGTCCATGACGCTTTCCAGGAAGGTGACGGTCAGGGTTTTCTGGATCGCGTCCACGCTGCGAAAGCGCGCGACGATGTCGCCGATGTGGCGCTTCTCGAACCAGACCATCGGCAGCCACAGCAGCTTGCCGAACAGCCCGTCCTGCAGGCGCAGGCTCATGTGCGTCGACAGATACGCCCCCAGCCAGGCACGCACGCCGGTGATCGCGGCCGCAAACAGCGCCAGACCCACAAAGCCCACACCCAGCACGGTGAGCAGCTGGGCATCCCGCGAGACCACCACGCGATCCACCGCCAGCTGCAGAAAGAAGGGCGCCGCCAGGCTCAGCACCTCGAGGGCCAGGCTCAGCAGCAGCACCTGCACCAGCACGCCGCGCAGGCCGGACAGCGAGCCCACCAGCTGGCTGGCGCGCACCTGCTGGCGTTCGTCCTTGCGCTGGAATTCAGGCGTGGGCGTGAGCTCCATGGCCACGCCGGTGAAGTGCTTGCCGGCCTCGGCCAGGCTCATCACGCGCCGGCCCACGGCCGGGTCATGCACCGTGATGCGCTTGGCGTCGGCCGCCACCAGCACGACGAAGTGGTTGAGATCCCAATGCAGGATGCAAGGCTGCTTGAGCTGGGCCAGGCCCTCGGGCTCGGTCTTCAGGCCGCGGCCGCTCATACCCATGCCGCGCGCCATGGCGAGGATGTGCGCCAGGGTTACACCCTTCATCGAAGGCGCCAGACGCAGGCGCATGGCGGCCAGATCAGTGCGCCAGCCGTGGTAGCTGGCGATCATCGCCACGCAGGCAATGCCGCACTCGGGCGCCTCGGTCTGCAGGATCAGCGGCACGCGCCGGCCGAACAGGCTCATCGCACGGCCTCGCGCAGGGTGAGCACGGGCTCGAAGATCCACTCGGCAATGGTGCGGCGCTCGGCCAGGATGTCGGCCTGCACCAGCATGCCGCGCTTGAGCGGAAAGCTCTCGCCGGCGGCGCGCACGGCCTGTTCGTTCAGGCGCACGGTCACGGTGTAGACCGGCTCGCGCACGGCGAGCGGACCGATGCGGTCGCCCTGGCTCCAGACGCTGCGGCTGATGCGTTCCACCTGCCCGCCGTACTGGCCGAAGCGCTGGAAGGGAAAGGCCTCGTAGCGCAGCAGCACCTGCGCGCCCGGGCGCACGAAGCCGATGGCGCGTGTGGGCACCAGCAGCTCGGCATGCAGGCCGGCACCCTGCGGCAGCAGCAGTGCCACGATCTGATCAGCCGCCACGCTCTGGCCGCGCACCACCGCAATGTTGCTGACCACGCCGGCAAAGGGCGCGCGCAGCACCGTCTCGCGCCCGGCCTGGGCGCTCTCCTGGATGCGGTTCTGCGCAAGTTCGCTCTTCTGGCGGCGCAGCTGCTCGAGCTGCGTGCTGGTGCGCGTGCTGATGCTGGGCAGCTCGCCACGCGCGGCCTCCAGCTGCGTGCGCGTGGCCTGCTGCTGGCGCTTCAGGGCCGCGAGCTTGGTCTGCTGGTCGATCACGTCATCGCGGCGCTGCTGGGCCACGATGTCGCTGACGAACTTCTCCTCGGTGAGCTGGGCGTAGCGCTTGGCCAGGGCCTCGGCATTGGCCACCCGCTGCTCCTGCAGGCGGATCTCGGCGTCGAACTGCGCGAGTTCCTTGTCAAGGTCGGCAATGCGGCGGCGCTGCTGATCGCTCTGCTGGCCCGCAAGCTGCTGGGTCTGCTGGGTCTCACGCTCCAGCGCAGCGATGCGCTCGTCGATCTCGCGCTGCACGGCTGCGGTGGATTGGGCATCGGTCTTGCGCGTGGTCTCGAAGCTGATGCGTGCCAGAGGTGCGCCTGCAGGGACACTGTCGCCTTCCTTGACCAGCAGCTCGGCGAGCACGCCGGCCTCGGGCACCAGCACACGCGCCGCGCCGGCATCCACCTCCACGTAGCCCTCCACGCGTTCACGGCGCGCCACCTCGCCCCAGAGCACGAAGGCCACCAGGGCCGCGGCCGCGGCCACGGCCAGCGCCGTGAACACCCAGGCGGGCACCGGGCGGACCTGCAGCACGTCACCGAGCTGCTTGAGGCGCTGCGCGTCGATCGCTTCGGTGCGGAACAGGGACGCCGCCGGCCGGGCAGCGGCCGGTGGGGGGTCGGCGGCGGCAGGCTGTGCGCCGGGGCTTGGCGGGGCAGGGTCGCTCACGGGGGCGTTGCAGCGGGCATCCGCAATGGAGGAAGGCGCCGATTATGAGCCTTGTCTGATGCGCGCGTGCGATGGCGGCGGCTGAATTGTTGTTTCGCACACGCTGGCGCTTGCAGCGACCCGCAGCACGCCTTGGCTCAGGCGTCGCGCGGTGCCTTGGCGGCCACGGCCAGCGCCACGCTGCACAGCAGGAACAGGATGAAGGCCCAGCCCGGAAAACTGATGCCCAGCACCGGCGGGATCGGGTCGCTGCACAGGCCCGTGGCGGCGAACCAGCTCGGCGCCCACTGCGCCATGGGCAGGCCGTTGACGAAGGCCTCCACGGCGTCGCGTCCGCAGGCTTCCGACGGCACCGCAAGGCGGTACAGATGGAAACCCGCAACACCCAGACCGGAGAGCGCGGCCAGGCCCGCCAGCCAGGCGGCTGGCCGCCACCACAGCGCCAGTACGCAGGCCGCCGCCAGCGCAATGAAGGCATAGCGCTGCAGGATGCACAGCGGACAGGGGTAGAGGTTCCAGACGCGCTGCAGGATCACGGCGCTTGCGAGCGCAGCCACGCACACGGCCAGGCACAGCAGGATCAGCGGCACGCGCAGCCGCACCCAGAGCGGGGCGACCACAGGAGGACGGGCGAGATAGGCGGGGCGCATGGGGCAACCTTACTGCGGCGCAATGAATGGCAGGCGATATACGGCAGGCTGCTAGTTGGCACGCTCGCTCGAGCGGCCGATCGTCCAGGCCAGCCCCAGGCCGGCGGCGGCACCGCCGTTCTTCAGGTGCAGCGGGCTGTCGGCATTGGCCGCGCTGCCGGAGTAGTCGTAACGCACAAAGCCGAAGACGCTCCAGTCGCGGTTGATGCGCTTCCAGCCCGACAGCGCCACACGGGTCGTCACCAGACCCGACTGCGCCTCGTAGGCCGGCCGGCCGGGGCGCGCAAACTGCGCGGGCACGCCGTACAGGAACTGCGCATACTCCTTGTCGGCAAACACGAGACTGCCATTGACCTGCCAGCCCCATTGATCGTCCGGGCTGTCGAAATCGAAGGCCAGACGCGGCTCGAAGGCGTAGCCGCGGTGGTTGATGCCACTCTTGGCCTCGAACACCGCACGCAGGGGCACATCGAGGCGCACCTCCGCGCCGCGCTCGGGGCGGGCCAGGACGAAGCGCGCGCGCGGGCCGAACTCGAACTGGAAACCGAGGTCGGGCATGCCGCTGCGGATCGCCACGTCCTTGCTCGACGCACCGAGCGCGCCCGCAAAACCGATGTCGAACTTGACGCTGTCCTGGCTGACCACACGCGCACCCACGTTGCCATCGGCCACCCGGAAGATCTTGCCGCGATAGATGCCCCAGGGCAGCGCCAGCGCCCGGCTCACCTTGTCTGCTGCACCCGGATAGGCCGGCTGCGACAGACCGAACCCCACCAGACCCGCCTCCCAGAGCGGCTTGTTCTGGTCGTTGCCGTCGTCATCGACCTGGGCCTGCGCCAGGCCGCAGGCGGCCAGCGTCAGGAATGCTGCAAGGGCACGTGCGCCGGTGCGCCTGAAGTGCTTCATGGGAGGAGATCCTTGTTGTGCACGGCCCGGGCGGCACCGCCTCGGGCGAGCAGTGTTTATAGCCGCTGACCCCTGCGTCCGAGCGGCGCACGGGATCGCGGGCAGCCGGCCGAAGCGCAACCAGAATCACTGAGCCGAGAACTGGAGCAAACACTCTGCTGCCGCGCGGTCCGCAGCATGATCGACGCCCATGAAACGATATATATTGTTTTTACCGATCCACGAGGAGCCTGGCATGAACACGCAACCCACCGCCGGCGACAGCGCCGCCACCGAACCCGCCGCAGCGAACGACAAGGACCTGGGCGCCAAGCTCGAACGCATTGCGCCCGCCGCCAAGAGCGCCCTGCAGGCCGAGGCACCCGTCAAGGCCGAAAAGACCGTGAAGCGCGCCGTCAAGAAGGCCGCCAAGCAGCTGGCCAAGCCGGCCGCCAAGAAGCCGGCTGCCAAGGTGGCCAAGCCCGCAGCCGAACCGGCAGCGAAGAAGACGAGTGCAAAGCCCGCTGCAAAGAAGGCTGCAAAGCCTGCAGCGCCGGCCAAGAGCGCACCCAAGCCTGCGGCCAAGCCGGCCGCGGCAAACAAGCCCGCTGCAAAGAAGCCTGCTGCAAAGAAGCCCGCTGCCAAGAAGACCGCAGCCGCAAAGCGCCCCGCCAAGCCGGTGGTGCAGCCCAGCGCGCTGGCCAAGGCCCTGGCCAGTGCCGAGCAAGCGATCGAGAAGCGCGTGAAGATCGTGCGTGACAGCTTCACCATGCCCAAGCCCGACTTTGAGCTGATCGACCGGCTCAAGGCGCGCGCCATCAAGCTCGGCCGGCCGGTCAAGAAGAGCGAGCTGCTGCGCGCCGGCCTGCATGCCTTGAACAATCTGCGTGAAGACATGCTCAAGACCGCGCTGCAGGCCCTGCCCGTGCTCAAGACGGGGCGCCCCAAGAAGCGCTGATCGCAGGCGGGTCCGCCCACGCATCGAAGAACGGCAGGTCCTGGACCTGCCGTTTTTGCTTGCGGTGGTGACGTAAAGCCCCCGTTAATCGGGAGATCCGGCCGAACGTTCTGACCGCGCTACTTGGCCGGCTTGCACTTCACGTTGGGCAGCGGTTCGCGCTTGCCGCCTTCCACCTGCTCGATCAGGCACTTGCCGCGCTGGGCCAGCAGGCGGAACTTGGCCGGCTTGGCGAGATCGCGTGCACTCGCCGACTTGCCCGGCGTGGCTTGCGCCAGCGGCAGCACGGTGAGTTCGGCACTGGTGGCAAAGGTGTCGTCGGGCAGCTGCACGGTGCTGCCATTGAGCAGGCGCGACAGGGTGCCGGCGATCTCGATGCGCTGCTCGGCCGAGGGCGGGTCCAGCAGCGCCGGCGAGCTCGGCCAGGGCATCGACGGCATCTTGAGCTCGGGCATCTCGAGCGATGGTGCAGCGCAGCCTGCCAGCAAGACGCTCAGGCCCAGCGCTGCGCCTGCCTGCCGAAAACCAGTACGTGTCATGACGCCTCCGCCCTTGAATCGCACATCAGGATTGAATTGGGCGTTGAATGTACGCCCAGTGCACGGGCGCGCGTAGGGGCCGGCTGCGGCGCAGCCGGGGCCGACCCCATGTTCAGGCGAGATCCGCCGGCCTGCGGTTTGGCCGCCCGGCGCGATGCTGCATCAGTGTCCGCCGGGCTCAGGCGCCGGCGGCGGCTGTCAGCAGTGCGTAGAGCTGATCCTTGAGCAGCAGGCGCTGCTTCTTGAGGTCTTCGAGGCTGGCGTCCGGCAGGGCCTCGTTGCCGTTCTCGATGCGCACGATGCGCTTGTCGAGCGCCTCGTACTCGTCGGCCAGCCGGGCGAGATGCCGGTCGGTCTGCTTGCGCGCATGGAGCTGCTCGCGAAGCTCGGGGAATTCGGCAAGCAAGGGGTGGTGCGGTACGGTCATGGGGGGGTCCTCGGGGTGATGGTTGCGGTGTCAGGCGCCGGCCGGGCTGGGGTGGATCTCTGCATGCTGCTGGCAGTGGATGCAGCGCAGTGCCGTGGGCTGAGCCAGCAGGCGGGCGGGCCCGATCGGCTCGCTGCAGTCGATGCAGCGATCGAAGTCCGGCCGCTCCAGGTGCGCGAGTGCGGCCTCGATCTGCGCCAGGCTCAGCTGTTCGTGCAGCACCTGTGCGCGCGCGGTGTCATTGAGCGTCTGCACGGACGCATCGTCATCGGTGGTGTCTGCGTAGTTGGGCAGGTGCAGGCCGTCATCGTGCTCCAGGTCCGTGCCCAAGGCCGCCAGATGGGCGCGGCGCGCCTGCAGCAGCAGGCTGCGAAGCTGCCGGCGCAGTGCCTGCGATGCACTTGATTCAGACATCAGGGTCTCCTCTTGGATCGGGTCCGGCGCACCGGAGGGTGCAGGGCCTGTGGACACCGGGAATCCAGCCTAGACCGCCGGGATGGCACAGGTCTTGACGCAGGACAGAAGTCCGCGCTGCCTGTGCACGCGAATCGACCGCAATGCAACCCTGCGCCGCAGCGGTTTCGCGACAAGCCCGCCCGATGCGCCGCGTCCCGTGCAGCCCCCCTAGAATCGAGCGCGCTTCTGCCTGACCCGCCCCCCTGATGTCCAAGCTCCTGAGCCAACGCCTCGAACAGCTGCTGCAGTTCAGTACCGACTGGCTGTGGGAGACCGACGCCGAGCACCGCCTGACCTGGATGTCGCCCACCTTCGAACGGGTCACCGGCGTACCGCTCGCGGCCATGCTGGGCCGGCGCCGCTGGGAAGTCTCGCCAGCCCCGCCCGAGTTCTGGGTCGAGCACAAGGCCACGCTCAACGGGCACCTGCCCTTCCGCGACTTTGTCTACCTCGGCCGCCGCCCCGACGGCGCCGAGGTCGAGTTCCAGGTCTCGGGTCTGCCGCAGTTCGACGAGGCCGGTTGCTTCACGGGCTACATCGGCGTCGGCCGCGACATCAGCGAGACCCGCCGCCAGCAACGCGTTCTGCAGGCCAGCGAGCAGCGTCTGCGGGCCATGACCGACAGCGTCCCGGTGGCCCTGCTGGTGCATCGTGGCGGGATCATCCTGGAGGCCAATCCGGCCACGGCCACCCTGCTGGGAGTCGCACATCCCGAGGAACTGGTGGGCCGTTCGCTCATGAGCTTCCTGAACCCGGAGCTGCGCGCCAAGGCGGCTGCGCGGGTGCAGCAGGTCATGAGCGCGCCCATCGGCTTCGTCAATCCGATCGACGAGTTCGAAGTCGTCCGCCCCAACGGCTCGGTGCGCCGCGCACGTGGCACGAGCGTGAAGATCATGCTGCCCGACGGCCCAGCCCTGCAGCTGGCCTACATGGACATCACCGACTCGGCGGAAGCCGCGCGCCGCGTGCGCGAGTCCGAGGTGCTGCTGTCCAAGGTGATCCAGAACACGCCCGACCTCGTGGCGGTGCTGGAGTTCGAGACCGCCCGGTACGTGATCGTGAACGAGGCCTTCGAGCGCCTCACGCAGTTCTCGGCGGCCGAGGCCCTGGGCAAGACCCCCTATGAACTCGGCATCTGGCAGCAGCACGAGGAGGCCGAGGCGGTGCGTCAGCACGTGCTGCATGCCCGGCAGTTCCGCGACTATGTCATGCGCATGCAGACCAAGGCCGGTGAACTGCGCTTCCTGCAGCTGGCGGTGCAGATCTTCGAGATGGGCGAGACCAAGTACGTCATCGCCAACGGTCGCGACATCACCGAGACCGAGCGGGTCCGGCTCGAACAGAATGCCATTCTCACCAATGCGTCCACCGGCATTGCCTTCACGCGCGACCGCACCTTCCAGTTCGTGAATCCGGAGTTCGAGCGCATGTGCGGCTGGCCGCCGGGCGCGCTCGTGGGCCAGCCCGGCAGCGTCATCTGGACCAGCGAAGAGGCCTACCGCGAGATCGGCCAGACGGTCGGACCGCTGCTCTCGCAGGGGCGCAGCGTCGACCTGGAGCGCGAGATCCGGCGCCACGACGGCAGCACCTTCATTGCCCGCATCCGCGCCGGCGTGGTGGACCCGACCAATCCGGTGCACGGCGGCACGGTCTGGAATTTCGTCGACGTCACCGAGGAAAAGCGCGCCATCCAGGCCATGATCCAGGCGCGCGAGGCGGCCGAGGCAGCGAGCCAGGCCAAGACGGCCTTCCTGGCCAACACCAGCCACGAGCTGCGCACACCGCTCAATGGCGTGGTGGGCATGGCCCGCCTGGCACAGCAGACCGACGACCCCGCCCTGCGCGAGCTCTACCTGCGCCAGCTGGTGGAGAGCGCCGATTCCCTGTCCTCGATCATCAGCGACATCCTCGACCTGTCCAAGATCGAGGCCGGCAAGCTCACCGTCGAGCGCGTGCGCTACGACCTGCCCGACATCCTCGAGGCCGTACACACGCACTTCGAGCTGTCGGCCCAGGACCGCGGCCTGGCCCTGTCGCTGGCGATCGAGCCGCTGCTACCGCGCTGGGTGGTGGGCGACCCCACGCGGGTGCGTCAGATCCTGACCAACTTCGTGAGCAATGCCATGAAGTTCACGCCGCGCGGCGCGGTGCGCATGCGGGCACGCCAGGTCGGCGGCAACCGCCTGCGCCTGGAGGTGGCCGACACCGGCATCGGCATCGAGCCCGCCGCCATGCAGCGCGTGTTCGAGCCCTTCTCGCAGGCCGATGAATCGACGACCCGGCGCTACGGCGGCACGGGCCTGGGCCTGGCGATCTGCCGCGAGCTGGCGCACGCCATGGGCGGCGACGTGGGCGTGGAGAGCACCCCCGGCCAGGGCAGCGTGTTCTGGGTGGACCTGCCGCTGGTGCTGCCGCCCGATGAAGCCGCCAGCGGCCCGCAGGTCGTGCCCTCGGCCGACCAGCTGGCCGGGCGCAGCGTGCTGCTGGTCGAGGACAACAGCGTCAACCGCCTGATCGCGCGCGAGATGCTGCGCGGCTGGGGCATGGACGTCATTGAAGCCGTGGACGGCGAGGATGCACTGCGCCGCTTCAGCGCCCAGCGCCCCGATCTGGTGCTGATGGACCTGCACATGCCGCGCATGAACGGCTTTGTGGCCACGCGCGAGCTGCGCAAGCGCGAGGATGCACGGCTCACGCCGATCATCGCCCTGTCGGCCGCGGTGCTCGATACCGAGCGCGAGCAGGCCGAGGATGCCGGCATGAACGACTTCATCGCCAAGCCGATCAACCCCGAGCGCCTGCTGGCCGTGCTGGCGCAGTGGCTCAATGCCGTGGCGTGCTCCACAGCCATGCGCTGACATTTTCGGCCATGCTTCTTTGAAGCACAGAATCAGCCGAAACCAGCACGGGCCAAGCGGCAAATGACATTCAGCCGCTGATTTTTGATTCGTTTTCGGCCACGCTGATTGCAGCCGGACCGCCGAGCAGCCGGTCGAGCTCGCTCAGGGTGTGCGCGACATCGAGCGGCTTGGTCCAGTAGGCCTCGAAGCCTTCGGCCCGGGCCCGGCTCATTTCCGCCGGCGTGGCCGCGGCCGACACCACCGCCGCCGGGATGCGTGCCAGCGCCGGCTGGGCCCGCAGACGCCGCAGCAGCTCGAAGCCGTCCATGTCCGGCAGGTGCAGGTCGAGCAGGAAAAGATCAGGCGCCTGCTCGCGCGCCCGCGCCAGGGCCTCGGCGCCGTCCCGCGCGGTCACGACGCGCACGCCCGGCCGGTGCGCGAGGATGGCCTCCATCAGCACGATGTTGACGGTGTTGTCCTCGACATACATGACCGTGCGCAGCGCCGGGCCGGCCGCCCCGCCCGGCGTGCGTGCGGGCAGGGCCGCGGGACCCAACGCGCTGGACGCCGGGTCCTGCACGCGGTCCGGCGCGCGGCGCAGGCTCACGGCAAAGCAGCTGCCTTCGCCCACACGGCTGTGCACCTCGATCTCGCCCTTCATGCGCTGCACCAGCTGGCGCGTGATCACCAGACCCAGGCCCGTGCCCGGCGTGGCCGTGCGCTCCGCGCCCAGGCGGTTGAAGGGCTGGAACAGGCCGGCGAGCTGGGCCTCGCTCAGGCCGGGCCCGGTGTCGTGCACCTCGATGCGCACCGCCGACGGGTCCACGTGCACGGCCATGCGCACACGCCCGCCCGGCCGGTTGTACTTGATGGCGTTGCTCAGCAGATTGCCGAGCACCTGGCCCAGGCGCTGCGCATTGGCCTGCACCTGGATGAACGGCGGGCAGGCTGCCGGCTCGAGCGTGATACCCGCGGTGGATGCCTGCAGCTGGATCAGGGCCAGTGCATGCTGCAGCAGCCAGGCCAGGGGCACGGGTTCGCATTGGATGTCCACCTGCCCGGTCTCCAGACCGGTGGTGTCGAGCACTTCGTTGACCAGGTTGAGCAGGGTGCGGCCGGCCGTGTAAATGGTCTGCAGGCGCTCGAGCTGGTCGGGCTTGAGCGTGTCGCCCTGGTCGCCGAGCATGAGTTGGGTGAAGCCGAGAATGGCATTGAGCGGGGTGCGCAGCTCGTGGCTGATGCGGGCCATCAGCTCGCTGCGTGCGCGTGCCGCCTCCTCGGCCGTCTGCTGCTGCACGCGCGCCGCCGCCAGCTCCTGGCGCAGGCTCACGTCCGACACATGACCGTGCCACAGGGTGCTGCCGTCGGCCCGGGCATGCGGGCGCACCATCACCTCGTGCCAGCGCAGCCTGCCGTCGGGCATCTGCACGCGGAAGCTCTCGCTGCGCGGCTGCTGGCGCCGCGCACTCTCGCGAAAGCCGCGCATCAGGCGCGGCAGGTCGTCCGGGTGAACATGATGGAAGACCAGATCGGCCGACTGCGCCGCGGCCTCGGCCGAGACACCGAACAGGGTGCGCACGCTCTCGCTGACGTAGGCGAAGTACATGTGACCGTCGGGCTGACGCACCAGCTCGAAGATCATGCCGGGCGCGGAATCGGCGGCGCGCTTGACGCGCAGCAGCTCGGCCTGGGCGCGCTGGCGCTGGCGCAGGGGCAGCAGCAGCACCTGCGAGCCTTCGGGCGAGGGTCCGGCATAGAGCATGGCCGGCAGGTCCTGCCCGGCGGGGTCACGCAGCACCAGCTCGAACTCCTGCACGCTGCCATGCAGGCGCAGCAGCGCAAAGACATAGCTCTGGAACAGCACCGCCGAGGCCGGCGCGAGCAGGCGCTCGAAGGGCTGGCCGATCAGGTCCTGCTCGGTGCGGCCGCTGATGCGCCGCACCCACGCGTTGCAGGCACGGATCCGGGCGTCGCCGGCCAGGATCAGCCAGCCGCCAGGCAGCAGATCGACGTTGCCGGCGGTCGCCGCCCCCGCGCTCATGCCAGGGCCCGCTCCTGCAGGAACTCGCGGATCAGCGCGATCGTCTGGGTCGGGTGCGTCATGTGCGGGCAATGGCCGGCGCCGTCGATCAGCCGGTAGCTCGAGCCCGCAATCTGCCGATGCACGTATTCGCCGACCGCCACGGGTGCAATCGCGTCATGCTCGACCTGCACCACCAGCGTGGGCACGCTGATGCGCGGCAGATCGGCCCGGTTGTCGCCCAGGAAGACGGCCTGGGCGAAGCGGCGCGTGATGAATGCGTCGGCGCTGCACAGGCTGCTGTGCAGCTGCTCGACCACCTCGGGGTCGTGACCCTCGCCCATCACCACCGGCGTCAGGAAGTCGGCCCAGCCGATCAGGTTGGTCTCCATCATGTCGATCAGGCCGTCGATGTCGGCGCGCTCGAAGCCGCCGTGGTAGTGCGGCGGGTCGTTGATGTAGCGCGGCGAGGGCCCGAGCATCACCAGGCCGGCAAAACGCTGCGGTTCGGCAATGGTGGCCAGCGCGCCGATCATGGCGCTGACCGAGTGGCCGACGAAGACCACATCGCGCAGATCGAGCTCGCGCAGCATGCGATTGACGTCCTCGGCGTAGCCCTCGATCCGGGCGTGGCGCCGGGCGTCATAGGCACGGTAGTCCGACAGGCCGCAGCCGATGTGGTCGAACAGCACCGTGCGATGCGTGGCCTTGAAGGCCGGCGCGACGTACTTCCACATGTTCTGGTCGCAGCCGAAGCCATGGGCAAAGACCAGCGTGGGGCCCTCGCCCGAGATGGTGACGTTGTGGCGCGCGATGGTGTCGGCTGCGTGCATGGGACGGGTGCGGATCGGCGGTGGCAACCCGAAGCTTTTAGCACCAGTCCCTGCGGGGCGTGTAGGTGCAAATGCGCGCGGTCGGTTGTGGAATCGTTCTCAGTCGCGGCGCGCATCCCGCAGCCGAGTGGCGTGCATCACACTGCGCAGACCACAGGGGGCAGACCAAGCGGCGCAAACCGCACGGCCCTCGCAGGTGGTGGCTGCCCGGACGCCGCCGGCCCATGCGGCGGGATGGCCGGCCCCCTTGGCCGGCATGCGCCACGCCTGGGCGCCCGCCACCGTGTCCGGCGACTGTGTGCAGAACATGTTGCAGGCCGTGCTGCGCCGGATGCCCTCAATAACCACGCATTTTCGGCCAGAAGAATGCAGAACATGAAAAACGGGCTTTTCGCGCATCTGCTGCGCGAAAAGCCCGAGATTGAAAACTCAAAATATGACGATTTCGGCCAGAATTACATGCCGAAAGGCCGCACCCCGATCCACGCGCCGTGCGCCCAGAAGGCCATGCCGGCCCACAGTCCGGTGCCCACCAGCACATTGATCACATCGCGCACCGCCGAGCCCGGCGGGTAGCTGATGCCCTCGGCCGCGTCGCGCTTGCGCGCCGCGCGGAAGGACAGCACCGCCCAGACCAGAAAGCTGCCAAACAGCAGCACGTCATGCAGGGTGCCGTTGGCCAGCAGGTGTGCAAAGGCCCAGGTCTTCACGCCCAGCACCATCGGGTGCTTCACCGCCGCCTTGAGCTTGGTGCCCGGCACATAGGCGGCCGTGAGCAGGATGAAGGCCACCAGGGTCAGCAGGGCCGCGAGGTGCTTGGTGAACACCGGCGGCGAATACAGCACCACCAGCGCCTGCCGCGCCAGGCCGTAGCCGTAGATGATCAGCAGAAAGCCGGCCAGCGACACCACCGAATACGCCACCTTGAACTGGTTGGCGCCCTGCCGCTCGATCACACCGCGCCGCCAGGGCTCGGCGAACACGCGCACCGAATGGGTGGCAAGAAACAGGAACAGGCCGACGATCAACATCCACATGGGCAAACCTCGTGAGGGTGGGGCAGTGCGGCGCAGTGTAGGTGCCGCCGGATCGGCCTGCCGGGCCGGGCTCCGGCGGTGGCGGGCCGGTGTGGCGCGACGTCACTGCGCATCAATCCGACGCGCAGATGGGGCGGCAATGTAGTAAACCTACATGTTCAGGATGTCAGGCAGATTGCGCGCAGACGCAGCCGCCCCAGCAGTTTGAGGAGACGCTGCCATGCAGCACACGCAGGAACACCCCGCCGGGCAGGCGGCGGTTCAGCAGGTCGTCATCGTCGGTGGCGGCACCGCCGGCTGGATGTGCGCCGCCGCACTCGCCCGCCTGGCCCCGCCGGGCACCCAGGTGCAGCTCGTGGAAAGCGAGGAGATCGGCACCGTGGGGGTGGGCGAGGCCACCATTCCCATGATCCGCCTGTTCAACGAGACCCTGGGCATCGACGAGAACGAGTTCGTCCAGGCCACCCAGGGCAGCTACAAGCTGGGCATCGAGTTCGTGAACTGGCGCCGGCCCGGCCACCGCTACATCCATGCCTTTGGCGTGATGGGCCGCGGCCTGGGGCTGATCTCGTTTCACCACTACTGGCTCAAGCACGCGCTCAAGCACGGCTTCACCGACACGGCCGCGTTCTTTCCGAGCGGCGTGGCCGCCTATGCCAACAAGTTCGTGCGCGGCGGGCCGGCGGAGTCGCCGCTGTCGGGCCTGAACTACGCCTTTCACTTCGATGCTGGCCTGTACGCACGCTTTCTGCGCGGCTATGCCGAGCAGCGCGGCGTGGTCCGGCACGAAGGCAAGATCGCCCGCGTGGAGCAGGCGGCCAACGGCGACATTGCCGCCGTGCACCTGGAAAGCGGTGCGCGCATTGCAGGCCAGTTGTTCATCGACTGCTCGGGCTTTCGCGGCCTGCTGATCGAGCAGACCCTGAAGACCGGCTACGAGGACTGGACCCACTGGCTGCCCTGCGACCGCGCCGTGGCGGTGCCCTGCGCGAGTGCGGCCCCGCTCACGCCCTACACCCGCAGCACCGCGCACACGGCCGGCTGGCAGTGGCGCATTCCGCTGCAGCACCGCACCGGCAACGGCCATGTGTACTGCAGCCAGTTCATGAGCGAAGACGAAGCCACCGCCATCCTGCTCAAG
>DASSQC010000106.1:0-2958 GCA_035702705.1 Burkholderiaceae bacterium
GGAGCCCACACCAGATGAGTCCTGATCCGCTGTTTCTCGGCCTGCTGCCCTGGGCGAACTACCTGGCCTATCTGGCTGCAGCCGCTGTATGCATCGCCGCGCCCGGGCCGGACAGCCTGACCACGCTGTCGGTGGCCGCCAGCCAGGGCCGGCGCGCCGGCAGCCTGTACGGCATCGGCGTGGGGCTGGGGTGTCTCACGCACACGCTCTGGGCCACGCTCGGCATCGCCGCCGTGATTGCCGCCTCCGCCACGCTGTTTGCCGCGCTCAAGTGGGTCGGGATCGCCTACCTCGTCTATCTGGGTGTGCAGGCCTGGCGGGCGGGCGGTGCCTCGCTGCCCGGGGCCGCGTCGGCCGGCACACAGTCCGCCGTCAAGCTGCTGAGCAGCGGCTTCCTGATGAACGCGCTCAACCCCAAGGTGATGCTGTTCTTCCTCGCCTTCCTGCCGCAGTTCATCGACCCCGCCCACCCCGTGGCGCCGCAGATGCTGCTGATGGGCCTGTCCTTTGCGCTCATCACCGGATGCGCCTACGGCCTGCTGGGCTGGGGCGCGGGCAGTGCCGCGCGGCGCCTGCTGACGAACACCCGCTTTGCGCAGATCATGAACCGCGTCACGGGCAGCCTGTTCCTGAGTCTGGCCGTGGCGATGGCGGTTTCAGACAGGAAATAGAAGCGTAGATGTCCATTTCATGCGCCTCTCCAGACCAAAACGGCTGGAAACCCGCACCAGACAAGCGAATACGGGTGCTACGGGGCTTGCGCTGGTGGGCGCAAGCTCTTGCCCAAGCGCCGAGCATGCTCGGCGAAACCCTTGGGCAAGCACCAGACAAGCGAAAAGCCCTTCCGGACCCTTCCTGAGCAAACCTGAATGTTCTCCAAGATCCTGATTGCAAACCGTGGTGAGATCGCCTGCCGCGTGATCACCACTGCCCGCCGCCTCGGTATCAAGACCGTGGCGGTCTACTCCGATGCCGACCGTGACGCCAAGCATGTGGCCATGGCCGATGAGGCCGTGCACATCGGCGGCGCGGCGCCCAAGGACAGCTACCTGCGCGCCGACGCGGTGATCGCCGCCGCCAAGGCCACGGGGGCACAGGCCGTGCACCCCGGCTACGGCTTCTTGAGCGAGAACGAGGACTTCGCGAAAGCGCTCGCGCAGGCGGGCATCGTCTTCATCGGCCCGCCGGCCTCGGCCATTGCCGCCATGGGCAGCAAGTCCGCCGCCAAGGCCCTGATGGAGAAAGCCGGCGTGCCGCTCACACCGGGCTACCACGGCGACAACCAGGACCCCGCATTTCTCAAGGCCGAGGCCGACAAGATCGGCTACCCGGTCATCATCAAGGCGGCCGCCGGCGGCGGCGGCAAGGGCATGCGCGTGGTGAACGAGGCGGTCTACTTCGCCGACGCACTGGCCAGCTGCAAGCGCGAAGCCATCAATGCCTTTGGCGACGACAAGGTGCTGGTGGAGAAGTACGTCACCCGCCCGCGTCACATCGAGATCCAGGTCTTTGCCGACACACAGGGCAACGCCGTGTACTGCTTCGAGCGCGACTGCTCGCTGCAGCGCCGCCACCAGAAGGTGCTGGAGGAAGCACCGGCCCCCGGCATGACGCCCGAGCGCCGCACCGCCATGGGCGAGGCCGCCGTGGCCGCCGCCATGGCCGTGGGCTATGTGGGCGCCGGCACGGTGGAGTTCATCGCGGACCAGCAGGGCACGTTCTACTTCATGGAGATGAACACCCGCCTGCAGGTGGAACACCCGGTGACCGAAATGGTGATCGGCCACGACCTCGTCGAGTGGCAGCTGCGCGTGGCGGCCGGTGAGCCGCTGCCCGTGCGCCAGGAGCAGCTGCGCATCACCGGCCACGCCATCGAGGCGCGCGTGTATGCCGAGCATCCGGAAGGCGGCTTCCTGCCCTCCACCGGCACGCTGACCCACCTGCATTTCCCTGCGCATTCGAGCTTCACGCGCAATGCCGCCGTGCGCGTGGACAGCGGCGTGCGCAGCGGCGACACCATCACGCCCTTCTACGACCCGATGATCGCCAAGCTGATCGTCTGGGGCGAGGACCGTGCGCAGGCGCTGGCCCGCCTGGCCGCCGCGCTCGACGCCACGCACATCGTCGGACCCAAGACCAATGTGGCCTTTCTGGCGCGCTGCGTGCGCAATGCGGCCTTTGCCAGCGGCGCGGTGCACACCGGGCTGATCGAGCAGGAGCGCGCCGAGCTGCTGCCCGCGGCTGCGGCACCCGGCCGCCGTGCCGTGCTGCTGGCGATCGCCAAGCGTCTGGCCGAGGAAGTGGTGCTGGACAGCCACGACCCCTGGAACGCACGCACGGGTTTCCGCATTGCCGGCAGCGCCACACGCAACTTCGTCTTCGAGCACGAGACCGGCACCTTCACCGTCCCCGTGCGCTACCCCAGCGCGGACGAGCCGCGTTACACGGCGCTGATCGAGGGCGAGTCCGTCGCCTTCGAGATCAGCCCCACGGGCTCGGCCCCCGTGGTGAGCACGGCCACCGAGCGCTTCGGCGGCGAGGTGATTGCACGTGGCGAGGAGCTGCATGTGTTCGAGCACGGCACGTTGACCGTGCTGACGCTGGTCGACCCGCTCGCCCATGCCGGCGAAGACGCCGGCGAAGGCGGCCGCCTCACGGCCCCCATGCCCGGCAAGATCGTCGCGGTGCTCGCCCAGCCGGGCGCGGCCGTGGAGAAGGGCGCGCCGCTCGTGGTCATGGAGGCCATGAAGATGGAGCACACCATCACCGCGCCGGCCGCCGGCGTGCTTGAGGAAGTGCTGTACGCCGTGGGCGATCAGGTGACCGAAGGCGCGCAGCTGGTGCGCTTTGCCGCCAAGGGCTGAATGCCGGCTCACTGACCATGGCCGCGCTCCTCGCCCTCGCCTCCATCGTGCTGCTGCTGGCTGCACTGGCGCCTGTATTGATGATGGGCGGCGA
>DASSQC010000107.1:0-5859 GCA_035702705.1 Burkholderiaceae bacterium
ACACGCCGTAGCCGAACAGGGTGTTGCCCAGGGCCTGCCAGAGCACGGCCAGCCAGCCCGCCATGCCCGCATGCTGCAGCGCCGCGGCAATCGCCGGCCAGCCTTCAAGGCCCAGGCTCAGCGCCAGCAGCGGCGGCACCGCAAACAGGCTCGACCACACCATGAAGGCCAGCATGTGCACCTTGCCCAGCTGCCGCGCCAGCACATTGGCCACCGACCAGGCCAGCGCCGCACCGAGCACCAGCGCCACGCCTAGCAGCGTCAGGTCATGCGCCGCGCCCGATTGCGCCAGCAGCAGCACCAGCGCGGCCAGCCCCGCCGCCAGCCCGGCCCACTGCAGGCGGTGCAGACGCTCGCGCAGCAGCCCCATGGACAGGCCGATCGTCATGAACACCTGGGTCTGGATCAGCAGCGACGCAAGCCCCGGCGTGATGTCGGCGCGCATGGCGGCAAACAGCAGGCCGAACTGCAGCCCGGCCAGGGTGCCGATGCCGGCCATCAGGCGCAGGGGCACGTCAGGCCGCGGCAGCAGGAACAGCCAGGGCAGCGCCGAGGCGACAAAGCGCAGCGTGGCCAGCAGCAGGGGCGGGAAGTCCGCCAACCCGAGCTTGATCACGACGAAGTTCGTGCCCCAGACGAAGACCACCATCAGGGCGAGCAGGGCGTGCGGCAAGGACATCGCCGCAGTGTATGGGTGTGGCCATGTGCACCGGCCGGGCAGACGGGGCAGCCTTGCGCGCCGGCGCGGCTGACCTAAGCTGCATCTCATCCTGATGTCTGCAGCGCCTTGCGATGCCCGCCTTCACTGCCCCGCTTGCAACCCGTCCAGTCCGCGGCCGGCGGAGACGCATGAGCGCCGCCCTGGCGGGCATGAGTCTGCTTGCGGCCTGTGCGGCGCTTCCCGACAGCCCGCGCGTGGAAGTGGATCAGCAGAAGGTCGGCCAGATCGAGCGCACCGCACGCGAGCGCGGCGTGCAGGTCATGTGGTTCCACTACCCGACCCGCGTCGTTGAATCCAGACCGGCCGCAGCGCCGGACCCCGGGCAGCCCCCCGCACCCGCAACCGGCAGGTAGCACGCTGCGCCGCACACACCGGCACAGCCCCAGTGCCCGACGGGTCGCACTGCGAGCCTGTGCGCTTCCGGCGCGCGCAGCTGCCGCAGTGAGCGCTCTTCCCGCGGCCGGTGGAGCGTGACACAATCAAGCGCATGTCGCACATCCTGATCGTGGATTCGGTCGGACAGCCGGTGCGCTGGGCTGGCATGCCCCGCGCGGCGCGCTACTACGCTGCCGACAAGGTCATCACCGAGCTGGGCGAAAACCTGTTCTCGCTCTCCGGGGGCTTCAACCGCGCCACGCAGCGCGTCTCCGAACTGGTGTGCTCATCGATCGTCATGGTGCGGGGCCGGCACCGCGTGCCGCATGACCATGCACATGTCGGCCTCACACGTGAGCGCCTCTTTCTGCGTGACCGCTTCATGTGTGCCTACTGCGGCGCACACTGTGAGGAGCGCCAGCTCACCGTGGAACACATCCAGCCCGTCTCGCGCGGCGGGCGCCACTCGTGGATGAACGTGGTCACGGCCTGTCGGGGTTGCAATCATCGCAAAGGGAATCGCACGCCCGAAGAAGCCGGCATGAGCCTGCTGTACGTGCCGTATCGCGTCTGCCGCAACGAAGGCTTCATCCTGTCGAACCGCAACATCCTGGCCGATCAGATGGCCTTCCTGTCGGCCAGCCTGCCGCGCTACAGCCGCTGGTCGCCCCACGCGGCCGGTTAGGGCAGAGACAGCACCATGGCAAAGGGGCCCTCTCGGGCCCCTTGCGTTTGGCTGGGTTCGGCGGCTCAATGGAAGACGAGCCGCGTCTGCATCAGGCCGTCGAACTGCGCGAGAAACTGGTCGATCTCGTCCTCGCCCGGCTGCTCGGCCATGAGCGCCGAGACCTTGTGCTTGAACGCCTGCGCCAGATCGCCGTCCACGAAGACCTCGCGGCGGCCCTGCTTGTCCATGATCTCGTAGGCCGGCCCCTGCGGCGTCTCGGGAAAGAGCACGACGCAGTAGTTGTCGCTGTTGAAGATGGTTCGCATGAGCATCACTCCGATCTGACGCATAGATGTGGGCCCTGCCGCGGACCTCAAGGGCCGGCGAACACCTGCATCTAGCTTCTTATCGGCGCCAGAAGGCCGGAGTGAACAGCACGATCACCGAAAAAAGCTCCAAACGACCCAGCAACATCGCGGCTGTGCAGACCCAGGTCTGCACATCACTCAGGCCCTGGTAGTTGCTCGCCGGCCCGACCTGCCCCAGGCCGGGGCCGGTGTTGTTCAGGCAGGCCACGATGGAGGTGAATGCGCTGATCGGGTCCAGGCCCGTGGCCAGCTGGATCAGCGTCAGCAGGATCATCGTGCCGCCGTAGATCAGCATGAAGGCCAGGGTCGCAAGGATCACGCGCGAGTCCACCACGCTGCCGCCGAGCTTGACCGGGTTGACGATGCGCGGGTGCAGGATGCGCACCAGCTCGCGCTTGGACAGCTTGAACATGATGACCACGCGCATCATCTTGATGCCGCCGCCCGTCGATCCGGCACAGGTGGCAATGGCGCAGAGAAACAGCATCAGGACCGGCGCGAAGGCCGGCCACTTCTCATAGTCGACGCTGGCAAAGCCGGTGGTGGTGGCGATCGACACGACGTTGAACGCGGCATGGCGCAGCGCAGTCAGGAACTCCGGGTAGACGCCCTTGACCCACAGGAAGGCGGCAACCACCAGCACGCCGCTGTACATCACCAGCAGATACCAGCGCGCCTCCGGGCAGGTGATGTAGGCGCGCAGGGAGCGCTGCCGCCAGGCCAGGAAGTGCATGGCGAAATTGAAACCGGCCAGGGTCATGAACACGATAGCCACCGCTTCGATCTGCGGTGAGTTGAACTGGCCGAAGCTCGCGTCGTAGGTCGAGAACCCGCCCAGGCCCATGGTGCTGGCCATGTGGCAGAACGCGTCCAGCGTATTCATGCCGGCCGCGCGAAAGCTCAGGAAGCAGGCCAGGCTGATCCCGAGGTAGACGGCATACAGGCCCTTGGCCGTCTCGGTGATGCGCGGTGTGAGCTTGGCGTCCTTCATCGGGCCCGGCGTCTCGGCCTTGTAGACCTGCATGCCGCCCACACCCAGCAGCGGCAGGATGGCCACGGCCATCACGATGATGCCCATGCCGCCGATCCATACCAGCAGATGGCGCCAGACATTGATGGAGGGCGGCAGGTGCTCCAGACCGGTGAGCACCGTGGCGCCCGTGGTGGTCATGCCGCTCATCGTCTCGAAATAGGCATCCGTGAACGAGACCGGCGTACCCGCCTGCTGGAAGTGGAAGATCAGGGGCAGCGTGGCGAAGGCGGGCAGGGTCGTCCACACGAGTGTGACCAACAGGAAACCGTCGCGCGGCAACAGCTCGCGGCGGAATCGGCGCGTGGCCCCGAACATCACCAGACCGGACAGCAGGGTGATGCAGATTGCCTCGTCATAGGCGGAACGTGCGGCATCCGCCATGACATGGGAGACCGCCAGGGGCACCAGCATCGTGGTGCCGAACAGCATGATCACAAAGCCCAGGATGTTGACGATGGGCAGGAGCTGACGCTGCATGCGCTCGCGCTCAGAAGAAGCCGGCCGAGACCTGGAACAGCTTCTCGACCTTGGGCACGAGCCGCTTGTTGTTCACGAAGACGATGACATGATCCTCGGCCTCGATCACGGTGTCGTGATGGGCGATGATGACCTCGGCATCTTGACCCTCGCCGCGCACGAGGGCGCCCACGGTCACGCCGCGCCCGGCTGCGAAGAGATCGATCTGGTCGATCCGGCGTCCCACCACCTTGCTGGAATTGCGATCGCCGTGCGCGATCGCTTCGATCGCCTCGGCCGCGCCGCGCCGCAGGCTGTGCACGCGGGCCACGTCGCCGCGCCGGATGTGCGTGAGCAGATCGCCGATGGTGGCCTGCGAGGGCGCGATCGCGATATCGATCCGGCTGCCCTGCATCATGTCGGCATAGGCCTTGCGATTGATCAGGGCGATCACGCGGCGCGCACCGAGACGCTTTGCCAGCAATGCCGCCATGATGTTGTTCTCGTCGTCGTTGGTGACGGCCATGAAGAGGTCCATCTCCTGGACGCTCTCGTCGGTGAGCAGGTCCTCGTCCGTGGCATCGCCCTCGAGCACCAGGGCAGAGGAGCTGAGCTGCGTGGCCAGCCGCTGCGTGGTACGCGGATTGCGGTCGATGATGCGCAGGTTGTAGTCGGCCTGCAGGGCCTGCGCCAGGCGCGTGCCGATGTTGCCGCCACCGGCGATCATGATTCGGCGCACGGGCTTGTCGATGGTGCGCAGCTCGCGGATCAGGCGGCGCAGGTGCCGGGTCTGTGCAAGCACGAAGACTTCGTCACCCGGCTCGATGATGGTCTCGCCATCGGGAATCATGGCCCGCTGGGCGCGATAGATCGTGACCACGCGGGCCTCGACACCCGGCAGATGGTCCCGCAGCTCCCGGATGCGCTGGCGCACCAGCGCACCGCCCTCCACAGCGCGCACTGCGACCAGTGACACCCGGCCGCCAGCGAACTCGAGCACCTGCAGCGCCTCGGGAAACTCGACCAGCTTGAGAATGGTGTTGGTGACGCTCTGCTCTGGGCAGATCACCACGTCGGCGGCAAAGCCGTCGCGCGTCAGGCTCTCGTGCTCCTGGAACTCGGATGAGCGCACGCGCACGATCCGTGTCGGGATGTTGAACACGTCACGCCCGATGCGGCTGACGACCAGATTGGTTTCATCGGCAGTTGCGCAGGCAACGAGCAGCTCGGCATCGTCGGCGCCGGCTTCGCGCAGGGTCTCGATGGATGTGCCCAGGCCGACCACGCCGCGCAGGTCGAGCCGGTCCTGCAGCAGGGCAATGCGGGCGGCGTCCGGGTCGATGACGGTGATGTCGTTTGCCTCGGAGACAAGGCTTTCGGCAACCGACTCGCCCACCCGGCCGGCACCGACGATCAGGACTCGCATTCAGCGCTCCGCAGCGTTGTTGT
The DNA here is from genome assembly GCA_035702705.1 of Burkholderiaceae bacterium. Lineage (GTDB taxonomy): Bacteria > Pseudomonadota > Gammaproteobacteria > Burkholderiales > Burkholderiaceae_C > Piscinibacterium. The sequence continues at coordinate 5,070 of DASSQC010000107.1, forward strand.
CGGAATGTCTGCGCAGAGCATAGCCACGCCGGGCCAAGGCAGCTGCCTGGCTGGCCTCAGGCGCTGTTGGCCTCGGCCTTCTTGCGCGCGAGCTCGATGCCCAACTGCTTGAGCTTGCGGTAGAGGTGCGTGCGCTCCAGACCGGTGCGCTCGGCCACACGCGTCATGCTCCAGCCTTCGCGTGCCAGATGGTGCTCGAAGTACACGCGCTCGAAGGCGTCGCGCGCCTCCCGAAGCGGCGCATCAAGCGGCAGATCGAGCCCGGCAGGCGCAGCCTGTGCCGGGACCTCGGCAGCCGCCACGGGCATGTGATTCTGGCCCAGACCGGGCATGGCGGCCACGGCGGCCATCGGCAAGGTCTGCGCCACGCCGGCGCCGCGGACGACGGGCGTCGGTGTCTTGCCGCGATTCAGCGCGACCGAGACGGCCTTGAGCAGCTTGGTGAGTGTGATGGGCTTCTCGAGAAAATCGATCGCGCCGATCCGCGTGGCTTCGACGGCGGTATCGATCGTGCCGTGGCCGCTCATCATGATGACGGGCGTGGAAGCCAGGCTGTTCTGGCCGGCCCATTCCTTGAGCAGGGTCACGCCATCGGTGTCAGGCATCCAGATGTCCAGCAGGATCGCGTCGAACTGCTGGGTTGCACGCGCCGCGCGCGCGCTCTGCGCATTTTCTGCGCTGACGACTTCGTGGCCTTCGTCGTTCAGGATCTCCGAGAGCAGCTCCCGAATCCCCACCTCGTCGTCCACGACCAATATCCGTGCCATGCGCTATGTCGATCCTGCTGTCT
>DASSQC010000108.1:0-6794 GCA_035702705.1 Burkholderiaceae bacterium
CTCACTGGACGATCTGCTGGATGCATTGACTGAGCCGCCTCTGCTGCTGCTGCTCGACGGCGTGACCGACCCGCACAATCTCGGCGCCTGTCTGCGCGTGGCAGACGGCGCCGGTGCCCATGCCGTGGTGGCGCCGCGCGACCGCTCCTGCGGCATCAATGCCACCGTGAGCAAGGTGGCCAGCGGTGCAGCCGACACCGTGCCGTACTTCGCCGTGACCAATCTGGCGCGCACCATGGAAGAGCTCAAGGAACGCAACATCTGGATCACCGGCACCAGCGACGCCGCCAAGACCACGCTGTATGACGCCGATCTGCGCGGCGCCACGGCACTGGTGCTGGGTGCCGAAGGCGAGGGCATGCGCCGGCTCACCGGCGAGCGCTGCGATCAGCTGGTCAGCATCCCGATGGCGGGCAGCGTCGAGAGCCTGAATGTGTCCGTCGCGGCTGGCGTGTGTCTGTTCGAGGCTGTGCGCCAGCGTCGCAGCTGAGCCTGGCTGGCTGCGGCAATAGTTCGCTTTCGGTCGTTTTCAGCGAGGAGTGCGTACGGGTGGTTCTCGCTTGTCTGGTGCAGATTTCTGACCAGTTTTATTCGCCTTTTCGGTAAAAATAGGTCAATTTCGGACGCAGAAAATGAACAAGGGGGCCTGGCGGCCCCCTCATGAGCTTCATCCGCCCAGGTTCAGACGATCTTGCAGACCTCGTCGAACTCGAAGCGCGGGCTGCGCGCAAACAGCTTGGCGGGATCGCCATGGCCCAGGCTGCAGATGAAGTTGGTCTTCACCGTGCTGCCGGCCCAGAACGCTGCGTCCACGCCGGCGGCATCGAAGCCGCTCATCGGCCCGCAATCCAGACCGAGCGCGCGCGCCGCGAGGATGAAGTAGCCGCCTTGCAGGCTGCTGTTGCGAAAGGCCGTGCTGCGGATCGCCTCCTCGTTGCCGGCGAACCAGCTGCGCGCATCGGTGTGCGGGAACAGCTTGGGCAGGTGCTCGTAGAACGCCATGTCCATGCCGAGGATGGCCGTGACCGGTGCGCTGCGCACCTTGTCCTGGTTGCCGGGCATCATCAGCGGCACCAGGCGCGCACGGGCGGCCTCGCTCTTGACGAACTGCAGGCGCAGCGGCGAGCAGTTGGCGCTCGTCGGTGCCCACTTGAGCGTGTCGAACAGGCGCTTGAGCAGCGCGTCATCCACGGGGCGGTCCTGCCAGCCGTTGTGGGTGCGGGCATTGAAGAAGAGGGTGTCGAGGGCGGCTTGGTCCAGTGTGCTCATGATCTTGGTGCTCGAAGTGGCGTGCCCGCAGCGGCGGGGCGTCCTGAGGGTGCCGGCATTGTGCCGCAGCGCGCGTGTCCCGCCCGCCCGGCCACGAGCGCCCGCATTGATTGGCTGGCCGGGCCGGCGCTCGTATAAAGCGGTTCATGAACGGTATTCGCTTCCTGCTCGCGCTGTTGCTGATCGTCGGCCCATGGCACTGGTACCAGGTCGGTCTGCCCTGGATGACGCTGGTGCTTGTGTATGTGGCGCTGCCTGTGCTGGATGCGCTGATCGGCCCGCGGCCGGCCTGGTCCGTGCCGGCCGCCAGCACCAATGCGGCACGCAGCTGGGTGGCCTGGCTGCCGCGCATCACCGTGCCGGCGCTGTATGGGCTGGTGATCTGGGGCGTGAGCGTGGCGCCGCAGCTCTCGCCGGCGGCGCTGCTGCTGCTGGCCGCCAGCGTGGGCACGGCCACAGGCGGCATCGGCATCACCGCGGCGCACGAGATGGGCCATCGGCCCGGCGGGCTCGACCGCGGGCTGGCGCAGTTCGGCCTGGCGCTGGTGGGCTACGGTCACTTCTATATCGAACACAACCGCGGCCACCACGTGCGTGTCGGCACGCGCGACGATCCGGCCACCGCGCGCTTTGGCGAGAACGTCTACGCCTTCTGGGTGCGCTCCCTGTCCTGCAGCTTTGCGCACGCCCTGAAGCTCGAAGGTCTGCGCCGCGGTCACCGCGGGCTGTCGGTGCTGCACGACCGGGTCTGGCAGCTCACTGCCCTGTCGGCCGGCTATGCGCTGCTGGCCTTTGTGCTGGCAGGATGGGCCGGGCTGGCGTTCTGGGCCCTTCAGGCCGTGGTCGCCGTCCTGCTGCTGGAGACCACCAACTATCTGGAGCATTACGGTCTGACGCGCGAACGCGGCCAGCCGGTGGCGCATGCGCACAGCTGGGACGGCGATCCCTGGCTGTCCAACGCCTTCCTGTTCAACCTTGAGCGCCATGCCGACCATCACGCGCACCCCGAGCGGCCCTTCGAGGCGCTGCGTGCCACCCCGGCCGCACCGCAGCTGCCCCTGGGCTATGCCGCCATGGTGCTGCTGGCCTGGGTGCCGCCGCTGTGGCGGGCCGTGATGCATCCGAGGCTGGCCCGCGCACAGGCTGCCGCAGGCGGGTTGCCCGCGGCTTGATCGGCCTGATCGATTCGCAGTGCCGAAGGGCGCTGCAGCGGCGTGGGCCTGCGCTGCAAGGCACCTAGAGTGCCGCCTGCAGCGGAGCAGGCTTGTCCTGGGGGGCGGCGGTCCATGCGCCATCGGGCAGTGGGCCCGGCACCCGGCGGGGCGCAGCCTGAGGCACTGGCTGGGCAGGTGCGGCAGCGGCATTCAGCAGGGGCATGGCCGCTGCGTCGACGACCGTACCGGGCACGGCCGCAGCCTGTGGCGGGACGTAGCTCAGGCGCAAGGGCTCGGCCACTGTCCCATGCTCGTGGCTGCGCAGTCCCTCCACCGTCAGATCGATCGGGCCGCTGGCGCTGCGGCGGGCAATGAGCTGCACCGCATTGCCCACCGTACGTACGTCCAGCGCCACGGTCTCGCTGCCGGCACGCAGGTGGATGCCAGCCGTCGAGCCCGGGTCGATCGGCTGGTCGAACACCAGGACCATGCTGCTGCCCGAGCGCAGGGTGAGCGCACCGCCCGCAGGCTCGGCAAAGGCCAGCCGGGGAGCGCGATGCGACACGGCGGCCGCGGCCGCAGGCCCATTGGCGGGCGCCTCGCGCGCGCAGGCGCCAAGCAGCATCAGCGCGCCGCAGAGTGCCGCGACTGCGCCCACATGCATGGGGGTGCGGGGGCGCAGCGTCGGTGTGCGTTCGTGCGCGCGGTCCATGGCTCAGCGGCAGCCCGTGCCGGTACCGATGTCGTAGCGCAGCACCACCGTGCCGAACTGGCTGGTGTTGCCGCTGCCATAGGTGACGTTGGACGTGATGGCCACCCGGTTGCCACGGATCGCGAGTGCCCCGCCGCCCGTGGAACTGGTTCCCGGCACGCTGTAGGTGGCCACACCGCTGCCGCCAAACACGGAATCGAGCGAGCCGCCGGGCGTCAGGCGCGCCACCAAGCCGGCCTGGGTACTGAAATCGGCTGCGGTGTACTGCGCACCGGAGACGATGGCCTTGTTGTTGCTCTGCAGGGCCACGTTGAACAGGTTGGTTCCGAAGGGGCCCGTGATCTGGGTCAGGCCGCCCGCGCCGTAGCTGACATCCAGCGCGCCGTTGGCCAGCACGCGCATGACCACCCCTGAGTTCAGACCCGCACCGCTGATGTCCAGCGCGGTGCCCACAGCAATGATTCGGCCATCGGACTGCAGCGCCAGCTTGCGCACGAGGGTGCTGCGGCCGCCACCCCAGTCATACGCGGCGTAGCCGCCGCTGCCAAAGCCGGTGTCGAGCGTGCCGTTGGCGTTCAGTCGGGCAATGAAGCCGCTGAAGGGACCGGGGCCGCCGCGTGCCCGGCCGGCCACAAGCATCTGGCCGCCGGCCAGCGGCAGCACATCGGTGGCCCGGCTCAGGATGCTCGTGCCGCCACCCGCCACCAGCGGGCTGAGCCACTGGATGCCTGCCGTACCGAAGGTGGTGTCGGGCAGGCCGGACGGGGTGAACTTCACGACCACGGCCTGCTGCTGGTTCAACGCGTTCTGCGCGGTGGTCGCCAGCAGCACCGAGCCGTTGGCCAGCACGTTCAAGCCCACCAGCGGAAAGATCACCGTCAGCGCGACCGAGGCTGCACCATTGGCGCCGTAGGCAAAGTCGGGCTGGCCCGTGGCGCTGAAGCGGTTCACGGTGATGCGGTCACCCCAGACGCGCACGGCGATGGTGTTGCCGCTGGCGTCCAGGCGGGTCTGCTGGGTGCTGCTGCTCAGCGGCACATCGCTGGGCGTACCGAACGGGGCCACCACACCTGCGCCGCCATAGACCGGATCGATGCTGCCGCTGGCCGTCAGACGGGCCACATTGAAGATGCCGGCGCCCAGCCCGTCGGCACCGCCGATCGCGCCAGTCACGATCTGCCCGGTGCCCGTGTGGTCCAGGCCCTCGGTGTTGCCGCCGCCGCTGTTGGGCACAAAGGCCAGGCGCGCGCCCACCGGCACGAAGCCGCCGGTGCTGGCGGGGCCGAAGGCCGCGTCGAAGGTGCCGGCGGTACAGGCGGTCTGTGCGCTGGCGGGGGTGGCCAGCGTCAGGCTGGCCAGAGCCAAGGCGGCTGGGGCGATGCGATTCGGTTTCATGGCGGTTCTCCCTGCGTCCGAATTCCGGGGTGGAATCCGCTGTGCTGACGACGCTGCGCAGCGTCGCGTGCCCGCTGAAGTCGGACAAGCACCGAAACACGGCTTGCGCCGTGCAGGGGACGTGCGGATCAGGGATGCCCGCGGGATTGACCGCCATCGGCGCGGGCGCTACCCGCGCGCTGCGAGCACGCGCGTGCGCAGGGCGTCCAGGTGACGGAGGACCGGTGTGCCGGTCTGTGGCGTCGGCAGCCGCGACACGCTGTGTCAGCCGTGCGCGGCGCCCATGAGCGCAGACTCGCCCGGCCGCGCTGCGGGTCGATGCGAGTCCTTGCGGGCCCCGGCCGCGCTCAGCGCGCCTTGGCCTTGTAGGCCTTGATGGCGCGGTCGAGGTCCTGATACTCCTCGCAGCCCTTGCCACACAGCGCAGCCAAGGTCGCCAGGTGCTTCTCGGCCTCCTGGGGCTGCTTGTTCATGAGGTAGGCCTCGCCGATGTATTCATGCGCGCCCAGATGCTTCGGATTCAGGTCGAGCGCGGTCTTGTAGTTGGCAAAGGCGGCCGTCAGGTTGCCGCTCTTGCGGTGGCTGTAGCCGAGCAGGTTGTAGATGTCGGCGTTCTTGCTGTCGGCTTCCGCCATCTTGTTCAGGCGCGCGATGGCCCCCTTGTAATCGCCCTGCTTGATGAGGGCACGCACGGGTGACAGATCGGTCTTCTCCGCGGGCATGTTGGGCGGCGGCTCCTCAGCGCCGATGGCGTGGGCGGGCGGGGCGATTGCGCCGGCGCAGGCCAGGGCGACAGCCGCAAGCAGCGAGCGGGCGAGGGTGGGGATGGTGAACATGGACGGCCTCCTGAATGTGCGACCGACTGTAGCGCCGCCGCGTGCACCCGGCGAAGCGCTGATGCAGGCGCCTGGGAGATCGGGTCGCCTGAGAGCGTGCGCGGACGAGAGTCTGCGCCGGCCAGCACACGCGCCGCTGTGGCTCAACAGGGGCTTTCCGCTTGTCCCATGCGGCTTTCCAGCCGTTTTGGCCTGGAGATCAGCCACCAGAGCCAATCTCACTTTCCGAATCGGGGCATGGAACCCGCTTCATCCCGCGCTGTCCCTCGCTCGTCGCATCCGGGGTTTGCCCGCGTGACGCGCCAGCCGCGGCCCCGCTAGCCTGCGGCCCACTCGACTCTCATCTTCCTTTGCGCCGGAGCGCCACCATGCACGCCAGTGAACAGCAAGCCATCCTCACCATCGCCATGCTCACGGCCCTGGCCGACGGCAACAAGGGCGACGCCGAGCGGCAGGCAATCCGCAATATGGCCAGCTCCCTGGCCGACAGCGCCCCGGGGATCGACCTGCCCAAGCTGGTGCAGGATGTGATTCTCAAGCGCGCAAAGCTGGCCGACGCGGTCGCCGCCCTGAGCAGCCCGGAACACAAGCTGCTGGCCTACGAAATGGCCGTGTGCGTGGCGGATGCCGATGGCAGCCAGAGCGCCAGCGAAAAGAAGTTCCTGGCCGAGCTGAAGGCTGCGCTGGGCCTGCAGGACTCGCCCCAGGCCCAGGCCGTGGAGCAGCAGGCCGATGCCTTTGCGCAGTTCCTCGACGATCCGGTCAAGGCCCCAGCCGCAGCGCCTGCCCCGGCAACCGCAGGCCTCAGCGCAGGCCCCGTGCTGGCCACGGCTGCCGTGGCCGGTGCAGGTGCGCTTGCAGGCGCCATGATCTCCGCCCCCGCAGCAGCCGCGCTGCCTGCGGTGGCGGTACCCGCCGCACCCGCAGCTGTCGGTGCCGGACCCGTCGTGCGGGTGCAGCCCAGCGTGAGCGAGGCCGAGCTGGACAAGAGCATCCTGAACTATTCCATCCTCTGCGGCGCACTCGAGTTGCTGCCGCAGAGCTGGGCCAGCATGGCCATCATCCCCATGCAGATGAAGATGGTCTACGCCGTGGGCAAGGTGCATGGCGTGGAGCTCGACAAGGGCCATGTGAAGGAGTTTCTCGCGACCGCAGGCGTGGGTCTGGCCGGTCAGTACGTGGAGCAGTTCGGCCGCAAGCTGCTCGGCGGGCTGGTGGGCAAGTACGTGGGCCGTACCGCGGGCAAGATCGTCGGTGCGGGCACGGGTATCGCCATGAGCTTTGCCACCACCTACGCCCTGGGCCAGCTGGCCAAGCGTTACTACGGCGGCGGCCGCCAGATGAACACTGCCGTGCTCAAGGACACCTTCGACAGCCTGCTCGGCCCGGCCAGGAAGCTGCAGGCCGAGTACATGCCGCCGATCCAGC
>DASSQC010000109.1:0-4077 GCA_035702705.1 Burkholderiaceae bacterium
CCATCACCGGCATCGGCCGCGATGCTGCAGCCAGGATCTGGTACCGCGCGCTGACCGTCTACATGACGAGCAACACCAACTACGCCGGTGCCCGCACGGCCACCCTGAAGGCGGCCACCGACCTGTATGGCTCCGGCTCGGCCAACTACAACGCCGTGAATGCAGCCTGGGCGGCTGTGAGCGTCCAGTAAGCCTGTTCGCTGGCGGATCGGGAGGGGGCTTCGGCCCCCTTCCTGCTTTGCGGCCCCGCATCCGGCCCGCATTCATGTCACCGGATCCGCCATTCGTGCACACGGACGGCGATATGCGCACACCGACTGCATACACTGCGCGCGTCAGCGCGCCGCGCCCACCCCTGCAAGACGGCAGCCCCCAGTACAGCTCGGGAACCCGGCTTGCTCAACGCGGTCCGAAGCCGGTCAGTCTGGCGCAGCCTGCCACGCAGGGCCCCGCCAGGCGAGTCTGTCTGCTGACCATCCGCCCCGCAACCCGGAGACTCCATGCTCAGAACGCTGCTCCTCGCCACGGCAATCACGGCGCTCGCCGCCCCGCTGCTGCCGCTGAATGCGCAAACCCCTACCCCCGCCCCCAAGGCCGCCGCCCCCGCTCCTGCCAAGCCGGCGACACACGCGGCTGCCGCGCTCAAGCCGGTCACCTCGGTCGAGGGCATCAGCGAGTACCGCCTGTCCAACGGGCTGCAGGTGCTGCTGATCCCCGATGACTCCAAGCCCACCGTCACCGTGAACGTGACCTACCGCGTGGGCAGCAAGCATGAGAACTACGGCGAAACCGGCATGGCGCACCTGCTGGAGCACCTGATCTTCAAGGGCATACCGACCAACCCGAATGTCTGGGCCGAGTTCGACAAGCGCGGATTCCGTGCCAACGGCACCACCTGGACCGACCGCACCAACTACTTCGCCAGCTTTGCCTACAACGAGGACAACCTGCGCTGGTACCTGTCCTGGCAGGCCGATGCCATGGTCAACAGCTTCATCGCCCGCAAGGACCTCGACAGCGAGATGACCGTGGTGCGCAACGAGATGGAGATGGGCGAGAACAACCCGTTCCGCGTGCTGATCGAACGGATGATGGCCACGGCCTACCAGTGGCACAACTACGGCAAGACCACCATCGGTGCCCGGGCCGATGTGGAAAACGTCAACATCGAGCGCCTGCAGGCCTTCTACCGTCAGTACTACCAGCCGGACAACGCCACCCTCATCGTCAGCGGCAAGTTCAAGCCCGAGCAGGTACTGGGCTGGGTGAACCAATACTTCGGCAAGATTGCCAAGCCCAAGCGCACCCTGCCCAGGCTCTACACCCTTGACCCGGCGCAGGACGGCGAGCGCACGGTCAATGTGCGCCGCATCGGCGGCTCGCAGGTGCTGATGGCGGCCTACCACGTGCCGCCCGCATCGCACCCCGACTTCGCGTCGGTGTCCTTGATCAACCTGATGCTCGGCGACACACCCTCGGGCCGCTTGCACAAGGCCCTGGTGGACGGACAGCTCGCCGCGCAGACCTTTGCCTTCGGCTTCGACTTCGCGCACCCCACGCTCACCCTGTATGGCGCGCAACTTGCGCCGGGGCAGGATCTCGAGAAAGCGCGCGCAGCAATGCTCGGCGTGCTCGATGGCATCGCCACCCGCCCCTTCACGGATGAGGAACTCAACCGTGCCCGTACCACCTGGCTCAAGCAATGGGACCTGAGCTTCACCGACCCGGAGCGCGTGGGCGTGGCCCTGTCGACCGCCATTGCACTGGGTGACTGGCGCCTGTACTTCCTGAACCGCGATCGCGTGCGCAAGGTCACGCTGGCCGATGTGCAGCGCGTGGCCACCAGCTATCTTGTGGCCGACAACCGCACCATCGGCACCTACCTGCCCACCGAGAAGCCGATGCGCGCACCGGCGCCTGCGTTTGCAGATGTGGCGCCCATGGTCGCGGGCTACAAGGGCGATGCCGCCCTGGCCCAGGCCGAGGCCTTCGACCCGACCCCGGCCAACCTGCAGGCCCGCATGCAGCGCTTCGAGCTGCCCAGCGGCATGAAGGTGGCCATCATCCCCAAGGGCACGCGCGGCAACGTGGTGCACGGACAGATCCGCCTGGACTTCGCAGACGAGAAGACCGCATTCGGGCAGTACGAGGTGGGCGCTGCGGCCGGCTTCCTGCTCGACAAGGGCACTACCAGCAAGACCCGCCAGCAGGTGCAGGACCGCTTCGATGCGCTCAAGAGCCAGGTGCAGTTCTTCGGTGCGGCCACGGGCGCCGGTGCAAGCTTCACCACCACGCGCCAGAACCTGCCTGAGGTCATCGCCCTGGTCGCGGAGGTCCTGCGCACGCCGAGCTTCCCGGCCGATGCGCTGGAGGAATGGCGCCGCCTGTCCCTGGCCGGTCTGGAGCAGGCCCGCAAGGACCCCGAAGGCGTGGTCGAGAACTTCCTGGGCCGTCACGGCAACCCCTACAAGAAGGGGGATGTGCGCTACGGCCGGACCTTCGACGAGATCGAGGCCGAGATCCGTGCAGTGAAGATCGAGGACGTGCGCGCCTTCCACCAGCGCTTCTACGGTGCCAGCAACGCCCAGGTCGGCATTGCGGGCGATGCCGATGTCACCGCCGTGCGCAAGGCCCTGGACGCGGGCTTCGGCACCTGGAGAAGTCCGTCCCCCTACGCCCGAGTGACCAACCCCTTCGTCAGCGTGCCCGCCGTGCGCGAGCTGCTGCGCACCCCGGACAAGCAGAATGCCTACATGCAGGTCGAGCTGCAGCTGCCGCTGACCGACACCGACCCCGACTACGTGCCGCTGATGGTGGCCAACTACCTGCTGGGCGGCAGCGGCAATTCGCGCCTGTGGGTGCGCATCCGCGAGAAGGACGGCCTGTCCTATGGCACCGGCAGCTCGGTGCAGTGGAACAACCACGAGCCGAACTCCACCTGGAGCGCGATGGCCATCTTTGCCCCGCAGAACCGGGCCAAGGTCGAGGCCGCCTTCCGTGAGGAGGTGGCGCGCGCCTTGAAGGACGGTTTCACCGCCACCGAGCTCAAGCAGGCCCAGGAAGGCATGCTCAACGACCGCCGTCTCGGTCGCGCGCAGGATCAGGCCATCGCCGGCGGCCTGACCAACCAGCTGCGTCTGGGCCGCGACTTCACGCTCACCCAGCGCACCGACGAGCAGATCGCCAAGGTCACGCTCGAACAGGTCAATGCCGCGCTGCGCAAGTACATCGACCCCGCCAAGTTCCAGATGGTCTTCGGCGGCGACTTCAAGGAGTGAGCGGGACTGCGAACAGTGCCTGCGCACTGTTCGCTGCCAGCGAGCTCCAAGCGGCATGCTTGCCGCGCTGCGCGAACAGGAAGCAACAAGGGCCGCATCTGCGGCCCTTGTTGCTCTTGAAGGTTGGTCCGAACCGCTTTCCGCTTGTCTGGAGCGGTTCTTCAGGCATTTTGGCCTGAAGAACCGCATGAAATGGACCTCCAGCCATCCCAACCGGGGCTACGGCGTTGGCAATTCCTACTCCGCAGCGGCAGGCTCCGCTTCCGGTGCAGAGTCCGGCGCAGCGGCTGTGGCCGGCTTCTTGTCGCGCACGAGGTAGCTGTAGATCACCGGCACGACCACCAGGGTCAGCAGCGTGGAAGTGATCACGCCGCCGATGATGGCGCGGCCCATCGAGCTCTGGATCTCGCCGCCCTCGTTCAGGGCCATGGCCAGCGGCAGCATGCCGAAGACCATGGCGGCCGTGGTCATCATGATCGGCCGCATGCGCGTCTGGCCGGCCATGAGCAGGGCTTCCTTCATGTGTGCGCCAGCCGTGCGGGCATGGTTGGCAAAGTCCACCAGCAGGATGGCGTTCTTGGTCACCAGGCCCATCAGCATCACCAGGCCGATCATGCTGAAGACGTTGAGCGTGCTGCGCCAGAACAGCAGCGCCAGCATCACGCCGATCAGCGCCAGCGGCAGGCTGGCCATGATGGCGATGGGCTGCAGGAAGCTGCCGAACTGGCTGGCCAGCACGATGTAGATGATGTCCCGCATCTGCCATAGCATTCGCCATTGAAAAGAGAATAGAGACGAT
>DASSQC010000110.1:0-11315 GCA_035702705.1 Burkholderiaceae bacterium
AGAGATTCAATGCCACTTATCGCTTTTCTGATGGACTTCTTGCTCAATCTGAATAGATGGAAAAATATGGCCGATTTTGTTATCCATCAAGCGGCGATGGGTACCAGGAAATCACGCGAGATCCGGTTGCCGATGTCAGCCACACGCTCGAGGAAAGTGGTGAGGTAGGTGTGCAGTCCGGTGGCCAGAATGTCGTCGATGCGGCTGTACTGCAGCTCGGCGCGCAGCAGGCCGGCCCGGCGCTGGGTCTCGCGGCTGCGGTCATTGGCCACCTGATCGATGTTGGACACCAGTTCGTTGAGCGAGGCAATGAGCGAACGCGGCATGTCCGGCCGCAGCATCAGCAGTTCGGCCACACGGGCGGGCGTGATCACGTCGCGGTAGACCTTGCGATAGATCTCGAAGGCCGACACGCTGCGCAGCACCGCCGCCCAGTGATAGAAGTCGCGTTGCACGTCATGCGGCTCGTTCAAGCGCACGGTGGTGCCACGCTGGGCAATGCCGGTCTGCGGCACCAGCGAGTGGTACTTCACATCGAGAATGCGCGCCGTGGCATCGGAGCGCTCCAGGAAGGTCCCCAGCCGCGCAAAATAGAAGGCCTCGTCCTTGAGCATGGTGCCGATGGTGACGCCGCGCGACAGGTGCGAGCGGTACTTCACCCACTCGAAGAACTCGCCGGGATCGCGCTCGAGCGCACCGTCCTTGAGCAGCTTGCCCATCTCCAGCCAGGTGGTGTTGAGCGTCTCCCAGACTTCGGTGGTGATGGAAAAGCGCACCGCACGTGCGTTCTCCCGCGCCGCCTGCAGGCAGGACACGATCGACGAGGGGTTGGACGTGTCCCTGACCATGAAGTCCAGCACGTTCTGGGCCGTGACCTCGCCGTAGCGCGCCTTGAACTGCGGCACCAGCTCGGAGATCACGAGCATGCCGTCCCAGCCCTGGTTGGGCACGCTGTCGGCCATGGTGGGCAGCAGGCTCATCTGGACGTTGACGTCCAGCATGCGGGCGATGTTCTCGGCCCGCTCGGTGTAGCGAGCCATCCAGAACAGGTGGTCTGCGGTTCTTGAAAGCATGGGTCTCGTCCTATGCGGCAGCGGGCCGCGAACCCGGCCGCTTCGCGCCCGGCATGTTCTGGTCTCTGCACGCCGCTGGCGCGGCTTCACTTTGCGCGGCACGCAAAGTGAGCATCGCCCCGCCGCAGGCGGCGTCAGCCCGCTCGGTGTAGCGAGCCATCCAGAACAGGTGGTCTGCGGTTCTTGAAAGCATGTTCCGTTCTCCTCAGCCTTCCAGCACCCAGGTGTCCTTGGTGCCGCCGCCCTGGGATGAATTGACGACCAGCGAGCCTTCGCGCAAGGCCACGCGGGTCAAGCCGCCCGGGACGATCTGGATGTCGCGACCGGAGAGTACGAAGGGGCGCAGGTCGATATGGCGCGGCGCAATGCCGGACTCCACATAGGTCGGGCAGGCAGAAAGCGACAGCGTGGGCTGGGCGATGTAGCCCGCGGGCTGGGCCACGATCTTGGCGCGGAACTCCTCGATCTCCGCCTGCGTGGCGGCCGGGCCGATCAGCATGCCGTAGCCCCCAGCGCCATGCACCTCCTTGACCACGAGATCCTTGAGGTTGGCCAGCACGTGGGACAGCTCAGCAGGCTTTCTGCACTGCCAGGTGGGCACGTTGTTGATGACCGGCTCCTCCTGCAGGTAGAAGCGGATCATGTCCGGCACAAAGGGGTAGACGGACTTGTCGTCAGCCACGCCGGTACCGATGGCGTTCGCAAGGGTGACGTTGCCAGCGCGGTAGACATTGAGCAGCCCCGGCACGCCGAGCTGACTGTCGGTGCGGAAGACCAGCGGGTCGAGGAAGTCGTCGTCGATGCGGCGGTAGATCACGTCCACGCGCTGCGGGCCGCGCGTGGTGCGCATGTAGAGATAGTCACCATCGACGAAGAGGTCGCGCCCCTCCACGAGCTCGATGCCCATCTGCTGCGCAAGAAAGGCGTGCTCGAAGTAGGCGCTGTTGTACATGCCGGGTGTGAGCAGCACGACCGTGGGGTCGTCAATGCCGCGCGGCGAGACCGTGCGCAGGTTCTCAAGCAGCACGTCCGGGTAGTGCGCCACCGGGGCAACGCGGTGCCGGCTGAACAGGTCCGGGAACAGGCGCATCATCATCTTGCGGTTCTCGAGCATGTAGCTCACGCCGCTGGGTACGCGCAGGTTGTCTTCCAGCACGTAGTACTCGCCCTCCCCGGCCCGCACGACATCAATGCCGGCGATGTGGCTGTAGATGTTGCTGGGCACATCCACGCCCTGCATCTCCGGCCGGTACTGGGCGTTCATGAAGACCTGCTCCGGCGGGATGATGCCGGCCGCCACGATGCGCTGGTCGTGGTAGATGTCGGTCAGAAACATGTTCAGGGCGCGCACGCGCTGCTTCAGACCACGCTCGAGCATCGCCCACTCGCTCTGGGGAATGATGCGGGGGATGACGTCAAAGGGGATCAGCCGCTCGGTACCGGCATCATCTCCATACACAGCGAAGGTGATGCCCACCCGGCGAAAGATCAGGTCGGCCTCGGCGCGCTTGCGCTCCATGCTGTTGCCGGTCTGCTCGGACAACCAGCGGGCAAAGCGCGCGTAGTGCTCGCGGACGTCATTGCTCCTGAGGCTCGCGGCACTCGGGCCGCCGGCGGCCGGCGGCCGCGCCCACATCTCGTCGTACACCTGCATCTGCACTCCCGTCGTCTCGCTGCGCAACGCAGCGAGAATCGTGCCAAGTTTCTCAGCGCCCGCGCCCCGGCTCAAGTTTTTCGCCCGAAGCCGGGTTGGACGGGGGTCTGGCGGACTGGATCGCCGTGCGCCAGTAGGGCACGCGCACCTCGCGGTGGCGGATGAGCTGCAATGTGCCGCCCGAATCCACCGTCACCTCGATGGCGCCGGTCTCGGCCGTGCCAAGCACCTGCACGCCGGCCGCGGCGTAGCGCTGCAGCACATCCGGATGCGGATGGCCAAAGCGGTTGCGCCAGCCGGCCTGCACGATCGCCAGCGCCGGTGCAACCGCCGCAATGAACGCCGCCGTGGACGAGGTCTTGCTGCCGTGGTGCGGCACAAGCAGCACATCGCTTCTCAGGCCCGCCGCGTCCCACGCCAGAAGGCGCGTCTCCTGCGCCGCCTCGATGTCCCCGGTCAGCAGCACGGCGCGCCGTCCATCATCCACACGCAGCGTGCAGGACAGGGCGTTGGTCTTGATGATCGGGCCATTGAGCCACTCGGCCGGCGGGTGCAGGAAGTCCATTCGCAGCCCCTCGGCACTGAAGCCCTGCCCCTGAGCGCAAGGCAGCGTCCGGACGCCCAGGCGGCGGGCCAGCCCCGGCAAGGCATGGTCAGGCGACAGGCTCGAAGCCATCCACGCCACCGGCATGGCCTGCAGCACGGCGGCGGCCCCGCCGGAGTGGTCGCTGTCGGCATGGGACACGATCAGGCCGTCGAGTCGCCGCACCCCCCAGGCCCGGAGCAGGGGCAGCACGATCCGCTGGCCGGCATTGCTCTGCTCCGAATAAAGCGCCCCCGTGTCGTAGAGCCAGGCGCGCTCACCGCGCTGGATCAGCACAGCCATGCCCTGACCCACATCGATGAAGGTGGTCCGCCAGGTGTGTGCATCCGGTGGATGGCCTGGGTTGAGCAGCAGTGGCAGCAGCAGCGGCGCGGCAAGCAGGCGTCGCCAGCCGCGCACAAGCACCAGCCCGATGCCGCCCATCACCGCCAGCACCAGCATCCATGGGCTGGGTGCGGGCAGGCTGAGGGTGGCCCAGGGCTGACTGCCGGCCCAGGACAGCGCGGCGTTCAGGGGCGCCATCAGGGCTGCAGCGCCAGCCAGCGCGCCCTGCCCGACCGGCTCGATGATCAGGATCAGCATCGCTCCGGCCAGGGCAAGGGGCGTGATGATCAGACTCACCCAGGGAATGGCCACCGCATTGGCCAGCGGACTCACGAGCGACACGGTGGAGAAGAACAGCACCGCCAGCGGCAGGGTGCCCAGGGTCACGGCCCACTGCGCCCGCGCAGCCTGCCGCATGCGTGCAAGCCAGCCTGGGCGCGCATCCGCCTCATCGTCGGTGTCCTGTTCGGCAACACGCTGGCCAGCCAGCATGAGAAAGGCCACGGCGCCGAACGAGAACCACGCACCCGGCGAGAGCACGGCAAGCGGGTCGATGATCAGCACGATGACCGCCGCGCTCGACAGCACATGCCCGGCGCTGGACTGCCGTGCGATCAGGCGCGCCGCCACAACCGCCATGAGCATCCAGACGGTGCGCTGCGCCGGCACTGACCAGCCTGCAAGCAGTGCGTAGGCCAGTGCACCGAGGGCCGAGGCCAGCCAGAACACCTCCGGCGCGGGCAGCCTGTGGACGAGCCTGCGGCTGCGGCGCCAGCCCCAGGCCGCGATGCCGCCCAGCAGGCTGGCGACCATGGTGATGTGCAGCCCCGAAATCGACAGCAGATGTCCGACGCCGGTGGCGTTGTACAGACTCCAGGCACTGGCAGACACCGACTGCTGATCGCCCAGGGCCAGTGCAACGACCACGCCGCGCTCCGGCGACGGATCGAGACCCTGCTCGATGGCTGAGCGCAGGCGTCCGCGCAGGCGCTCGATCGCCACCCGGCCAAACCCGGCTGCATTCTCCTGCAGGAGTGCAAAACCCTCACGCGGGCGAACACTCCCCGTCGCGGCAACGCCCTGCTCCAGCAGCCACAGCTCCGTGTCGAACCCATGCGGATTCACGCTGCCGTAGCGCCGCCTGAGCTGCACGGTGAGCTGCCAGCGCTGGCCCGCGCGCAAGACGGGAATGCTGGGTGCTGCCGAGGCCTCGTCGGCATACCAGCCCAGCAGCACCGTATGGTCCTGCACGGAGCAGCCGGCACAGTCCTGCACCTCGAAGGCAAAGCGCAGGCCGCGCTCGACGCGATCAGGAAGGCTGGCAATCCGCCCCTGCACAAGCAGATTGCGCGCCTCGTCTGCCGGATCGAGGCTGTGCGCCACAGCCCGGGCCCCCGACAGGCTCGCCCAGCAGAAGGCGGCCGCCCCCATCAGCGCAGCCAGAACCGCAAGGCGCAGCAACCCGCGCCAATTGCCCTCCGCGGCCGACAGCAGGGTGCCGAGCACAACGGTCAGAAGCAGGGCAGCCGCGAGGCCCAGTCCCGCAAGCCCGGGGGCGGGCAAGACCGACTGCTGCTGCGCGAGCCA
This sequence comes from Burkholderiaceae bacterium, assembly GCA_035702705.1. GTDB lineage: Bacteria > Pseudomonadota > Gammaproteobacteria > Burkholderiales > Burkholderiaceae_C > Piscinibacterium. The sequence goes on from DASSQC010000110.1 coordinate 5,243, forward strand.
CACGCCCGCCACGCAGATACCGGCGCATACAGGCCAGCCATGCCGATGCACCGCTGCCTGAACCAGACCCGCCGCCGCCCTGCGCGGCGCGCCGGGCTCGAGATCTTGCGCGCTCATCAGGCCGTGGCCTGCAGCTGCCAACGAGGAAGCGCGGCCAGGGTGTTACGCGCGCAGGCCGCGCCGAACTCCGCAGGCGGCACGCCCCGCAGCGCCGCAATGGTCTCGCAGATCCGCGGCAGCTCCGCCGGGCTGTTGCGCCCGCGGTGTCCCTGGCCGTCGTCCAGCCACTGCGGCGGAATGTCGGGGCTGTCAGTCTCAAGCACCATCGCATCCAGCGGCAGGCTGCCTGCCAGACGCCGGATGCGCTGCGAACCGGGATAGGTCGCCGCACCGCCAAAGCCAAGCCGGAAGCCCCGGTCCAGGAAATGCCTGGTCTGGTCTTCGCTGCCGTTGAAGGCATGGGCAATGCCCCCCGGTACATGATGCTGTCGCAACCCCTTGAGCAGCTGGTCCTGCGAGCGCCGCACATGCAGGATGACCGGCAGATCGAAGCGCCGAGCAAGCTTGAGCTGCGCCAGGTAGAAGGCCGTCTGCTTGTCGGCATCCAGACCCGGCACGAAGAAGTCGAGTCCGATCTCACCGATCGCCACGAAGCGCGGGTCGATCAATGCGGCCCGAACCGCCGTCTCGAGCGAAGCGAGCGCCTCGTCGAGGTCCAGCGGCATCACGTACATGGGGTGGATGCCCAGCGCGTAGCGCGCGCCATCGACGGTGTGTGCCAGTGAACGCACCGCCTCGAAATTGAATGGTGCCACGGCCGGAATCAGCAGGCCTTGCACGCCTGCCGCACCGCAGGCCCGGGCCACCGCCTCACGATCGTGATCGAACTCCGGCGCATCCAGGTGGCAGTGCGAGTCGATCAGCATGCTTCAAGCACACTCAGCGCTCTGACACCACACCTGCGTTCATGCGCACGACGCGGTCGGTCTGTGCCGCCAGTTCCATGTCATGCGTCGCGATCAGGAAGCTCGTGCCCTGGTCGCGCGCCAGCTGGCGCAGCAAGGCAAATACCGCCCGGGCGTTCTCGCGGTCGAGGTTGCCGGTGGGCTCGTCGGCCAGCACGCAGGCCGGTTGCGTGACCAGCGCACGGGCCACGGCCACCCGCTGCCGCTCGCCACCGGACAGCTCGCCCGGGGAATGGCTCAAGCGATGAGCAAGTCCCACGGCCTCAAGCACCGCCGCAGCCCGGGCCTGCGCCTGTTCCATGGGCGTCCGCCGGATGAACAGGGGCATTGCCACGTTTTCGAGCGCCGTGAACTCCGCCAGCAGATGGTGGAACTGGTATACGAAACCCAGATGCTGGTTGCGGTGGGCGCTGCGCTCGGACTCGCCCATCTGCACCCAGGACTTGCCTGCCGCGAGCACTGTGCCGCTGCTGGGCTGATCCAATCCGCCCAGGATGTGCAGCAGCGTGCTCTTGCCCGAGCCGCTCGCGCCCACGAGCGCAACGCACTCCCCGCGGCGCAGCTCCAGGTCCACGCCGCGCAGTACATCCACGCGCGAATCGGCGTCGACAAAGCTGCGCGTGATGGCTGTTGCCTGCAGGACCACCTCACTCATAGCGCAGCGCCTCCGCGGGGTTCACGCGTGCGGCGCGCCAGCTCGGATACAGCGTGGCCAGCCAGGCCAGTCCGAAGGCCACCAGCGCAATGAGCGCGATCTCTCCGACCTGCGGATCGGATGGCAACCGGCTGATGAGATAGATGCCCTTGGGCAGCACCTGGAAGCCGAAGGCGCCTTCAATGGCAGCCATGACGCGATCCACGTTGTAGGCCAGCAGCGTGCCGATCAGGACGCCGCTGGCCACACCGATGAAGCCGACAATGACGCCCTGGATCATGAAGATCCGCTGGATTGCGCCGGGCGTGGCCCCCAGAGTGCGCAGGATCGCGATATCGCCCTGCTTCTCGGTCACCGTCATCACGAGCATCGACACCAGATTGAAGGCCGCGACCGCCACGATCAGGGTCAGGATGATGAACATCATCCGTTTCTCAATCTGCGTGGCTGCAAACCAGACTGCGTTCATCCTGGACCAGTCGCGCACCGCCAGAGTCGGCGGCAGGCCCTGCGCAATCTCGCCTGCCACGCGGGGAGCCTGCTGCATGTCGTCGATGCGCACGCGCAGGCCGCTCGCACCCTCCACGCGCATGAGCCGAGCGGCATCTTCGATATGGGCAAACACCATGCCGCTGTCGAACTCGAAATGACCGGACTCGAACAGACCGGAGATCGTGAAGACGCGCGGCCGCGGCACGACGCCTGCCGGCGTGACCCTGCCTTGGGGTGCCAGCAGGGTGATGCGGTCGCCGACGCGCACGTCGAGCTGATACGCCAGTTCGCGGCCGATCAGGAGATTGAACTCGCCCGGTCGCAGACTCTGCAGCGCTTCGTTGGCGGTATTGCGCGCAAGGTCGGAAACGGTCGGTTCGAGCGTGGGATCAATGCCACGAAGCACCGCACCACGCAGCGTCTCGCCGCGCACCACCATGACCTGCCCGCTCACAAACGGCGCAACGCCCCTGACCTGCGGATGCCTGCGCACCAGCTCACCCGCCGGCTTCCAGTCCGGCAGCGACCCGTCCATGGCATTGACCTCGATGTGCGAGATCACCGAGAGCATGCGATCACGCACCTCCTTCTGGAATCCGCTCATCACGGACAGCACCAGGATCAGGGCCATCACGCCCAGGGCGATGCCGATCGTGGAGAGGGCCGAGATGAAGGAAATGAAGCGGTTTCGGCGGGGACCGCGTCGCCCGGTGCGCGTGTAGCGCAGACCGACCGCCAACTCGAAGGGGAGCTTGAAACTCATGCCGGGCAGTATGCCATTTCACCTGCGCGTCACCGCCGGCGCAGCCGCACGAAAAAAGGGGCTGCCATGACGGCAGCCCCTTTGTGCTGGAGCAGGCCTGAGTGGGGCTTACCAGGCCATCCGCAGCGTGTAGCGACCGCTGGTCGTTCCGGTGGCGCCGCTGTAGTACACGACGCGTACATAGACAGTCGTTGCCGTCGTGCCGCTGTTGCGCACCGATGCGGAATCGACCTGCCCGGTGCCCAGTTCGCTGCGGGCGATGACCGTACCTGCGCTGTTCTGGATCTGGAGGTCGTAGTCCGCGTTGGACGGCGGCGTGAGCGTGGCAGCCAGGGTGGCGCCTGCGGGCAGGGACAGGGCGTAGTAGTCCGTGTCCGTAGTGCTGCTGATGCTGCCGTTCACCGTGGTGTTCCGGTTGGTGATCGACTGCGCCGTACCGCGCGTGTTGTTGCTCGCGGTCGTCTCGCTGATCGTCACGCCGGTGCCACCACCGCCACCGCCGCCACCCGTACCCATGGCCGCGTCCACTGCAGCGTTCGCATCGATGATGCCGCTGCCGCACTGCGAACAGGTCGCCGGGAACGGCCGCGCCGTGTTCTGCAGCATGGTCTTGACCTGGTCAGGCGTGAGGCTGGCGTTCTTCGAGAGCATCAGCGCAACGACACCGGCCACGTGCGGGGTGGCCATTGAGGTGCCTTGATAGAACTCGTAGTTGTCGGCACCCGGACCTTGTGCACCGGCATTGAGCGTGGACAGTACGCCGTTGGCCGTGCCGGAGCTCATGTTGCCTCCGGGAGCCGCGACCGACACCACCGTGCCGAAGTTCGAGTAGTTCGCCTTGCCGCCATTGCGCCCCACAGCCGCCACAGTGATGACGCCTGCACAGTTCGCTGGCGAGGCATTGGACGCGTTGACGTTCGAGTTGCCAGCAGCCACCACCACGACGGCATTGCGCGAACGCGCCGAATTGATGGCGTTCTGCGAAGTGGTGTCGCACGCGCCGCTGCCGCCCAGAGACAGGTTGAGCACACGTGCCGGGTTCGGGTTGGCAGGCAGACCGGCCACCGTGCCGCCCGAGGCCCAGATCATGCCGTCGGCGATGTCCGAGGTGTAGCCGCCGCAGCGGCCAAGCGCACGGATCGGCACGACCTTCGAATTGAAGGCCACGCCTGCAACACCGACGCCGTTGTTGGTCACGGCCGCAATCGTCCCCGCGACGTGCGTGCCGTGCCAGCTCGAGTCGCTGCCCGGGACGCCGGAGCCGCAGGCGTTGGCGGCGTACCAGTCGCCGGGATCGGTGGCATCGGCATCGCGGCCGTTGCCATCCACGGACACGGCGGTGTCATTGATCATGTCGTAGCCGCCCACGATGTTTGCGGCCAGATCGGCGTGGGGCCGGTAGCCGGTGTCGATCACTGCCACGTTGATGCCTGCACCGGTGGCCTTGTCCCAGGCAGCCGGCAGGTTGATGCCTGCAGTCGCTTCGAAGTAGTGCCACTGCTCGCCATAGCGGGTGTCGTTCGGCGTGAACATCACCTGCATGATGCGGTCGGGCTCGGCATATTCGACGTTCGGGTCCGCCTTGATGCGAGCCAGCACGCGGTCGAGCTCCGGCTTGGTGGCAAAGCGCTCGAGCTTCATGACATGCGCCTGCAGGGCATTTCGGCGCAGATGGCTGATGCGAAGACCAACCTCATTGGCCGCGTCGGCCATCACGCGGGCCTGCGCGGCGCTGGGGCCTGCGAGCCGCGGGTTGGCCGTGGTGGCCGGCGCAATCGCTGTGTCCTTGTACTTCACGATGATCCGGTCGGTGACCGGCTGTGCCGCACTGCGGTCAGCAGCTTGCGGCTTGCCTCCTGCCTGCACGCCCGCCGCGGCACCAAGTGCCAGGGCAAGGGCCAAAGAAAGACTGCGCAATACAGGACGGCTTGAACGTCTTTGCTGCATATCACTCCCCTCAGGTCTTGATTGAATGTGCAGTCTGGTCGGCACCCCGGGATCGGGGCAGCCGCTTGATTTCGCAAGGCTCGGGTCGAGCCCGGACTGCGGCGCCGATGCTAGGCAGATGCCGCCCGGTGCGGAAACCAGTCGTTGTCGAATTTGCATTGCAAATTCAAACGATTGACAAACGACGGGCCTCGCGGCGGTGCCCATTGCAACGAGGCATAGAATCGCGCCCCATGCCTGACTTGCCCCCGCTCGCAATCCTGCTCGATGGCTGGCGTGGTTGGATGCCGCCCGCCGAACTGGCTGCCGTCCTGGCCGCCCCGGCGCAGTGGCAGATCTCGGACGCGCCGGCCGTGCCCGCAGGCGCCGACCCTGGTTACAGCCTGGCCGCAGACCTGCTCGGCATGAGGCACGAACGCCAGCTGGCGCAAGTCCTCAGCGGCGCCTACGAGGCCACACCCTGCCACTGGATGGCCGGGCGCGATCATGTCGTCATGCAGCCGACCCCTCACCCGACCCCTGAAGAGTCCGCCGCGCTGCTGGACGCGGCGCGAAAGGCGCTCGATGACGTGGGCATGGACTGTGACCCGGCAGGCCGCTGGACGGTGCGCGCGGGCTTCGACTTGAGCAGTCCGGGGCCGCTTGGTGCGCTGGGCCGCAACGTCGGCGCCCTGTTGCCGATGGACCGGACACCGGTTGCAGCCAAGCAGTTCTTCAATCTGCTGCAGATGGTCTGGCACGACCACCCGGTCAATGAAGCGCGTGCCCGGCGCAGCGCGGCACCCATCAACGCGGTCTGGCTGTGCGGCGCCTCGATCACGGAAACACCCGTGCTGACCACCGGCCGGGCAGGTCTCATGCCGGCACCGGGCACGCGGACCCGCAAGCTGGCCGCTGGCCACGCCACGCCGGCAGACGCACGCCTGCTGTGGCTGGAGAGCGTTCGCGAGCAGCTGCTCAACGGCTTCACCGACATCGACGACACCGTCCGCGCCGACTTGCAGCTGCTCGCGCAGACGCTCGCCGCGACACCGATGGATCGCGAAGTGATGCTGCTGGTCACAGGCCCCGACGGCGTCCGCTGCATCCGCAGAAGCACTCAGCCCACCGGCCTGCAGCGCCTCATGAGCCGATTCCGCTCGCAGGTCGAACCCGCGCAGCTCCTGCAGCACGTGTTCGGATGAGCCGAATCCAGATCAGTGAGCGCAGCGTGCCGGAACGCGCCCGGCTGATGCTGGAACAGCAGGGCCT
>DASSQC010000111.1:0-2522 GCA_035702705.1 Burkholderiaceae bacterium
AACGGCTCGAAGGTGCAGATCAACCACCTGTCTGCCGGCCGCGTGCCCGGCGGCGCCACGGTGGAGCGGGCCGTGCCCACGCCGCTGCTGTCCGGCGAGTTCATGCAGCTGGAGCTGAACCAGAGCGACTTCTCCACGGCCCGTACCGTGGCCGAGCGCATCAACCAGGTGTTTGGCGAAGGGACGGCCACGGCGTTGGACGGTCGCGTGCTGCGTGTGAAGGCGCCGCGCGAGCCGAATGCCCGCATCGGCTTTCTGGCCGATCTTGAAAGCCTGGACATCACGCGCGGCACGCCCGCGGCCAAGGTCATCATCAACGCACGGACCGGCTCGGTGGTCATGAACCAGAGCGTCACTCTGGGCCCGGCTGCAGTGGCCCACGGCAACCTGAGCGTGACCATCAGCACCACACCGCTCGTCAGCCAGCCCGGTGCGTTCTCCAACGGCCAGACCGTACAGGCCGAGCGCTCGGACATCGCCATCCGCCAGGAACCGGGCCAGCTCAACATCGTCGGGCCGGCGGCCAAGCTCGAAGACGTGGTCAAGGCGCTCAATGCACTCGGCGCCACCGCGCAGGACCTCATCATCATCCTGCAGGCCATGAAGGCTGCCGGCGCGCTGAAGGCCGAGCTGGAGGTGATCTGACATGACCATCGGCCACTCCGGCAATGTCGCCGTCGATCTGAACAGCCTCAATGCCCTGCGCGATCAGGCCGGGCGGGATCCCAAGGCCGCCACGCGTGCAGCGGCGGTGCAGTTCGAGACGATGTTCAACCAGATGCTGCTCAAGAGCATGCGCGAGAGCCTGCCCAAGAGCGATCTGATGGGTTCCAGTGCCGAAGACACCTACCGCGGCATGCTGGACGGCCAGATGGCCACCGCCATGGCGGGCCGCCCCGGCGGGCTGGCCGACATGATCGAGAAGGCGCTTGCGCGGCAGATGGGGAGCTCGTCCGATGCACCCAGCGTCAGCGGCATCCGCCCGGCACAGGCCCAGGCCCTGCGTGGCGCGGTGGCGGGGAGCATGGCCGATCCGGCGGGTCGACTCAACCCCACGCAAGCCGGCGGCAGCCAGGCCCGTGATCAATTCATTGCCCGCCTCGCGCCCGAGGCGCAGCGTGCCGCACAGGCCGCGGGCATCCCGGCAGACTTCATGCTGGCGCAGGCTGGCCTGGAAAGCGGGTGGGGCAGGCGCGAGATCATCGGCGCCGACGGCCGCAACAGTTTCAACCTGTTCGGCATCAAGGCCACGGGCAACTGGAAGGGCGCCACGGTGGACGTGATGACCACCGAATATGTGGGTGGCAAGCCGGTCAAGCGCGTGGAGACCTTTCGCGCCTACAACAACTATGCCGAGGCCTTTGCCGACTATGGCCGGCTGATCTCGCAGAACCAGCGTTACGACCAGGCCATGCGCAACACGCACAGCGCCGAGAAGTTTTCCGCGAGCATCCAGCAGGCCGGCTATGCCACCGACCCGAACTATGGCCGCAAGCTGCTGGCCACCATCCAGTCAACCCGCCGCAGCATCGGCGGATTGACCAACACCGCCGTCTGAAGGGAGCGCTGCCATGGCCGGCCTCTTCACCATCGGCACCACCGGTCTGCAGGCCGCCTATGCCGGTCTGCAGACGACCAGCCACAACATCGCCAATCTCAACACCCCGGGGTTCTCACGCCAGCAGACGATCCAGTCGACCGGGCCCGCAAGCAGCGGCGGTGGCAGCTTCTTCGGTACCGGTGTGCGGCTGGAGACCATCACCCGCAGCTACGACCAGTTCCTGACCTCCGAGGTGCAGCGCGCCAGCGCGGGCCAGGCGGGCGCAGACGCCCGCAATGCCCTGATGACCCGCATGGATTCGGTGTTTCCGACCGGCGGCCAGAGCATCGGCCAGGGCATTGACGACTTCTTTGCCGTGGCACGCGACCTGTCCGTGCGCCCTGGCGACACGGCCGTACGCATGGCCTTCCTGGCGCGGGCCAATGACCTGAGCGCCAAGCTGTCGAACACCGATCAGCAGCTCGAATCCCTGGGTCGTGCGGTCGAGCAGCAGCTTTCCGACAGCGCGAAGAACATCAACGAGACGGTGGCCCGGATCGCCGACCTCAACGAGCGCATTCGCGCCACACGCGGCATGACCGGCCAGCCCAATGACCTGCTGGATGCACGCGACAAGCTCATCGCCGACCTCAATGCACAGATCCGCGTGAGCGTGGTGCCGCAGGAAGACGGCACCTTCAACCTCTTCGTGGCCGGCGGCCAGACCCTGCTCGTCGGCAGCAATCGCGCGCAGATCGAGATGGTGCGCGACACGGCCGATCCGCAGAAGACCGTCGCACAGCTGGTGACGCCCGGCGGCGCGCGGCTGACGCTCGACGGTCCGTCCCTGGGCGGCAAGCTCGGCGGCACCCTGCAGTTCCGCGATCAGGACCTCGGAACCGCGCGAGCCCGACTCGGGCAGATCGCCACCGTGGTCACGCAGACGGTCAATTCACAGCAGGCGCTCGGCCTGGATGCGCGC
>DASSQC010000112.1:0-6940 GCA_035702705.1 Burkholderiaceae bacterium
CACCGATGTGACGCGCTCGGCGTCATCAAGCGCGGTTTCCACCGTGCGCTCGCGCATGGCCACCTGCGGCGCCAGCCCCATGCCATAGGCCGAGAGCACGCCGGCCAGCGGATGGGCAAACACCGTGCTCATGCCCAGCGCATCGGCCACCAGACACGCATGCTGCCCGCCGGCGCCGCCAAAGGTGGTGAGCACGTAGCGCGTGACGTCGTAGCCGCGCTGGACGCTGATCTTCTTGATGGCATTGGCCATGTTGGCCACGGCAATCTGCAGAAAGCCTTCTGCGAGCTGCTCGGGCGTGGTGGGGCGCCCCGTGGCGTTGCTCACCCGAGCGGCGAGTGCGCCGAACTTCTGTACGACGGTCTCGCGGTCCAGCGGCTGGTCCGCGTTCGGGCCGAACACCTTGGGAAACCAGGCCGGCTGGATCTTGCCGAGCATGACGTTGCAGTCCGTCACGGCGAGCGGGCCGCCGCGGCGGTAGCTGGCCGGGCCGGGGTTGGCACCGGCGGAATCCGGCCCCACGCGCAGACGGCTGCCGTCAAAGTGCAGGATCGACCCTCCGCCCGCGGCCACCGTGTGAATGCTCATCATGGGCGCGCGCAGGCGCACGCCGGCCACCTGGGTCTCGAACTCGCGCTCCAGCTCGCCGGCAAAGTGCGAGACGTCCGTGCTGGTGCCGCCCATGTCAAAGCCGATCACGTGGTCGAAACCCGCACTGCGGCTGACCTGCGCCATGCCGACAATGCCACCGGCTGGTCCGGACAGCACGCTGTCCTTGCCCTGGAAGGCGGCCGCAGCGGTCAGTCCGCCATTGCTCTGCATGAACTGCAGATTCACGCCGGGCAGCTCGGCGGCCACCTGCTCCACATAGCGCCGCAGGATTGGCGAGAGGTAGGCGTCCACCACGGTGGTGTCGCCACGCGCCACGAACTTGATCATGGGGCTCACGGCATGGCTGGCACTGACCTGCGTGAAGCCGATCTGCCGCGCGATCTCGGCCACCGCCTGCTCATGCACCGGATGCTTCCAGCCGTGCATGAAGACGATGGCTACGGAGCGGTATCGCTTGTCCCATGCGGCTTTCAGGGCATTTTGGGCTGAAGATGCGCTCCAGGAGCCGATCTCGGTGCCGTCTTCGAGGACGCGGCAGTCGAGCTCAATCACCTCGCTGTACAGCAGCTCGGGCAACAGGATGTGCCGATCGAACAGGCGCGGGCGGTTCTGGTAGGCGATGCGCAGCGCATCACGAAAGCCGCGGTTGGTCACCAGCACGGTGGGCTCACCCTTGCGCTCGAGCAGCGCATTGGTGGCCACCGTCGTGCCCATCTTCACGGCTTCAATGCGCTCGGCCGGCACGGGCTCGCCCGGCTGAAGCCCCAGCAACTGGCGGATGCCGGCCACGGCCGCGTCGCGATACTGCTCCGGATTCTCGGAAAGCAGCTTGGCGGTGAGCAGCGCGCCGTCCGGGCGGCGCGCGACGATGTCGGTGAAGGTGCCGCCGCGGTCGATCCAGAACTGCCAGCGGTCTTGGGGCGTGGGATTCATTGAAGGTCCGTGAGCTGGGTCAGGTGCGTTCGAGCACCATCACAGATGCCCAAGGCGCGCAGCGAGGCACACGAGCGCCGGCCGATCTCTGTCGTTCGCCCGTCGGCAGGTCGCACGTACGGCAGATCCCGCACTGACTGGCGCGAGGTTACCGCTGCCCGGTCGGCATGCATTCGCACCCGCCACGCAGCGCGATGGCGCGCCGTCGCATGTGCAGGCAAGCAGCGCTGCACGTGTTCGGTCAAGCGGTGGCGCCCAGGCCTTGGGGCTCGGCTTCAACGCCTGGATGAAACACCCGGAACGCATAGCGCACGCCCGGGACAGCCACCTCCTGCAAAGGTCCGCACGCGGCCCCCGGCGCCCCACCCAGCCCCTCACCCAGCGCCCACTGCGGGCGCACGGCGACAGCGCCTGCGTCGAACCGCCCCCCGCGCCAAATCCGGCTGGTGAACACCTCGTAACATGTCTGCCTGCGACGAAGATGTAGATCAGGGATGAGCAACAGGGTGGTGGTGATTGGCGGTGGCATCGTTGGCGTGACCACCGCCTTTTTCTTGCAGCGGGCCGGGTGCCAGGTCACGCTGATCGAGCGGCGCAGCGGCGTCGCCCAGGAGTGCAGCTTCGGGAACGCCGGCGTGGTCGCCCCGGGTTACGTGGGCCCCTGGGCCGCACCGGGCATGCCGGGCAAGGTGCTCGGCATGGCGTTTCAGCCCCATCGGCCCGTACGCTGGCACCTGCGCGCAAGCGCCGAGCATTGGTCCTGGCTGCGTGCCTGGTGGCGCGCCTGCAGCGCCGAGCGCTACAGCGTCAATCGTGCACGCATGCAGCGCCTGGCGCTCTACAGCCGTGACCTGCTCCTTCAGACCGGCAAGGCCCTGGAGCTCGACTATGAGCTGCGTACCGGCTATCTGCAGCTGCTGCGCACGCCCAAGGCGTTCGCGCAAGCCCAGGCACACACCGCCCAGCTCGCCGAGCTGGGCATTCGCCACCGGCTCATGGACGCGGAACAGGTCCGCGAACACGAGCCCAGCCTGAACCCCGACACCCCGCTGGCCGGCGCATTGCATCTGCCCGACGATTTCACGGGCAACTGCGCGCTCTTTGCCCGGCTGATGCGCAGCCACGCGCAGTCGCTGGGCTGCGAGCTGCGTTTCGGCGAAGCGGTGGAGGCGATCGAGACCTCCGATTCAGGCGTGTCCGGCCTGCGCCTGCGTGATGTGCTCGGTCAGGTCAAGCGCCTGGACTGCGAACACGTGGTGGTTGCGGGCGGCCTGGGCTCCACGGCGCTGCTGCGGCCCCTGGGGCTGCGTGTGCCCCTGCTCGGTGTGCGCGGCTACTCGGCAACCCTGCTGATCCACGCACCGGAACACGCGCCGCGCGAAAGCGTGATGGACGAGCACTTCAAGGTGGCGATCACGCGCATGGGCAACCGCTTGCGCGTGGCCGGCACCGCCGAAATCGGTGCACGCGGCGAGCGGCACAACCGTGCTGCCCTCGACACCCTGCACCAGGTACTCAAGGACTGGTTCCCGGCGGCTGCGCGCAGCAGCACCGCAACCTACTGGCACGGCGACCGGCCCATGCTTCCCGACGGCGCACCCTTGCTGGGTGACACGCCCGTGACCGGGCTCTGGCTCAATCTGGGTCATGGCTCAAGCGGCTGGGCCATGGCCTGCGGCAGCGCGCAAATCACGGCAGACTTGATCTGCGGCAAGTCACCGGCCATCGATCTGGACGGATTGCGCTGGGCTCGGTATCAATAGCGCCTCGATTGCAGCCCAGCACGCAGGTGCCCGCGCCGCCCATGAACCAGTACACCCTCGCCGAGATTCGCGCCGCGGAACACGCAGCCGGTGCAGCCCTGCACGACGGCACGCTGGCGCGTCTTGCGGGGCGGGCCGTCGCCGATCTCGCGTGGACCCAATGGTGCCGCGGGCTGGTGAATCCAAGGGTGCTCGTGCTTGCCGGGCCGGGCAACAACGGCGCCGACGCACTCTTTGCTGCGCGTACCCTGCTGGCGCGAGGTGTCGACATCACGCTGGTGGAACCGATGGGCAGCGAGGGCAGTCCGCTTCGCAAGCAGGCGCGCGCCGAACTGCCCGACTCCGTGCCCAGCGCCGCAGGACTGCCGGCCGACTGCAGCCGCACGGACCTGATCCTCGATGGCTTGCTGGGCATCGGTGCACGTCCGGTCAAGCACGGGGCAATTGCCGTGGCGATCGAACAGGCCAACGCTTCCGGCAGGCCGATTCTTGCCATCGACCTCCCCAGCGGCCTGAACGCGGACACCGGGGCACTCGCAGACAGCGCAATCTGCATCAAGGCGACGCAGACCCTGACGATGATCGGCCACAAGCGCGGGCTGTGCACCTTCGAGGGCGCAGCCGCGGCAGGCGCGGTCAGGGTTGCATCCCTGGGGCTTGAGCCCCCCGCATCGTCCTGCTGGCTGGACGATGCATCCAGCGTTGCCGCGCTCAGCCCGCACGACGGCGTGCTGGCGCACAAGGGCAGCCGCGGGGATGCCTGGGTCGTCGGCGGCGCAGCCGGCATGCAAGGCGCAGCGTGGCTTGCAGCGCGCGCCTGCCTGGCCACGGGCGCAGGCCGCGTCTTCGCAGCCCTCGATCATGCGGCGTCAGCCGTTTCTGCACCCTGGGCCGCCCAGATTCAGCTGCGCGACTGGTCCATGCACGTGCCGGATCGAGCCGCAGTGGTGCTTGGCTGCGGCCTGGGGAGCTCCGATGCGGCGCGGGGCCTGCTCGCGCGCCTGTGCGGACACCCTGGCCCGTTGGTGCTCGATGCAGACGCACTCAACCTCCTCGCGCAAGGGCCCGAAGTCGCGGCTGCGCTGAAGCAACGCATCGTGCCGGCGGTATTGACGCCCCACCCGCTGGAAGCCGCACGATTGCTGTCTGTGCCGGTCAGCACGGTCCAGTCCGATCGCTTTGCGGCAGCGCGCCGGATGGCAGAACGCTTTCGTGCCGTGGTGCTGCTCAAGGGGAACGGGTCGGTCATCGCCGCACCGGAGACCGAAAAGCTCTGGGTCACCGGCAGCGGCCATCCGATTCTCGCCACCGGAGGCACCGGCGATTGCCTCGCCGGCCTGATCGGCGGCCTGCTTGCACGCGGGCTTGCGCCGAGCCACGCGGCCCGATTGGGTGCCTGGGTCCATGGCAGCGCGGCACAGGCCGAGGCCATGCGGCTTGGCGGAAGCAGCGGTCTGGACATTGCAGCGCTGGCAGAGACCTGCGCGCGCCAGTTCAACGCCCTGGCACAACAGCGCGCTAGCTGATCTCGCTGACGCGGCCCGCATCGATGCGGAAGCGCCGCTTGCAGCGTGCCGCCAGACCCGAGTCGTGCGTCACGAGGATCAGGGTGGCGTGCTGCTCCGTGTTGAGCGCGAACATGAGATCCATCACTCGCTCGCCGGTGGCTGCATCGAGACTGCCGGTGGGCTCGTCCGCGAACACGACCTCCGGCTGAGTCACGAAGGCGCGCGCCAGCGCAACGCGCTGTTGCTCGCCGCCCGACAGGGTGCGCGGCGTGTGATTGATGCGCTCCGCCAGACCCACGCGAGCCAGCATCTGCGTCGCCCGCTCGCGCGCCTGCGCGCTGCCCAGTCCCTCGCCGATTTCGAGCGGCATGGCCACGTTCTCAAGCGCCGAAAGGTGCGGCAGCAGCTGAAAGGTCTGGAACACAAAGCCCACCCGACCGCGACGCAGCCGCGCACGGGCATCTTCATCGAGGGCGCCCAGCGACTGACCCAGCAGAAGAACTTCACCTCCGGAAGGCTGGTCCAAGCCGGCAAGCAAGGCCAGCAGTGTGGACTTGCCCGAGCCGGAAGCACCCACCAGTGCAGCGGTCTCGCCGCGGTGCACCTCAAGGTGGACGTCCTGAAGGATCGGCAGCATGCCATCGGCGTCGCGGACCGTCTTGCTAACATTTTTTGCAGCGAGGATCACCCCGGTCTGCGCAGCAGGTGCAGCGTGAACGGCCTGCTGTTCGTCGGTGCTTGAGGAGGTCATGGAGTCTATGAATCGTTATCGGCGGATGGGCCTGCGGGGTCTTGGCGCCACCGTGCTCTTGATGTTAGCGGGCATGCCGCACGATGCCTCTGCGCAGAATCCCCCAGCCATCCTCGTCGTCGGCGACAGCCTTTCGGCCGAGTACGGGCTGGCGCGCGGCACAGGCTGGGTGGCGCTGCTCGAGGCCCGACTGCGCAAGCAGGGCTTTGCACACCGTATCGTCAATGCGAGCATCAGCGGCGAAACCTCCAGCGGGGGAGCCGCACGCATCGACAGGCTCGTCGACCAGCACAAGCCTGCAGTCCTGGTCATCGAGCTGGGCGCGAATGATGCCCTGCGCGGCTTGTCGCTTGCCGCGACCGATGCCAATCTCACGCGCATGATCCGCGCAGGCCAGCGAGTCAATGCACGGGTATTGCTGATCGGCATGGAAGTGCCGCCCAACTATGGCGCGCAGTACACGCGCCAGTTCCGCCAGACCTTCGAGACCGTCTCGAAGCGCGAGAAGACCGCCTTGGTGCCCTTTTTGCTGGACGGCTTTGCAACGGATCAGAGCTTGTTCCAGGCAGACCGGATTCACCCGAACGAGAAGGCACAGCCAAGGATGCTTGAGACCGTCTGGCCGGGCCTCAGCCGACTGCTGAAGAACTGATCTGCAAGCCCACACAAAGACAAGGGCCATCTACAAGCAGATGGCCCTTGTGCTTGATGCTTTGAACGGCTTACTTCTTGTCTGCAGGCTTGGCGCCCTTCTCTGCCGGCGCGCTGTCTTCTTGCTTGGCAAAGTCCGTCTTGAGGATCTTTACCTTGTGCTGCTGACGCAGATCAGCAAGCAGACCACGTGTTTCGAGTTCACTCGTCACGCGCTGCAGGGCGCTGGTGAGCTGAGCGCGGCGCTCGTCGCTCAGTGCGGGGGCCTCGCCCAGCGCCGTCACGAGATACACGCCATAGCCCAGCCCGGGAATCTCCACGCCGACGGATGCGGGCAGCTTGCCGGCCGAGGCTCGCGCAATTGCACTGACCACCTGGGGCGGCACGTTCTGCGCGGTAGCGCGCGAGACGCTGCGCACCTCGCCCAGCCCGGCAAGCTCGGTGGGCGCACTCTGCAAGGCCTTCAGGCGGCTGCTGCCAGCCTCGCTGGCGAGCCGGGCTGATTCCTGGGCGACGAATCGCGCCTGGACGTTTGCCTTGATCTCTTCCAGCGGTGGAATGCGTGCAGCCTGGTAGTCGACCACGCGCGCCGAAACCAGCGTATTGGGTGCAACCTCGATGGCTTCGGTATTGCGGCGGTTTTTGAGGGAGTCCGTCGAGAACAGGGATTCGATCACACGGGCAGTGAGCACATCGCCCGGGCGCGTCGGCTGATTGATGCG
>DASSQC010000113.1:0-8354 GCA_035702705.1 Burkholderiaceae bacterium
TGCAGGCTGCTGACCACAGGCGCCATGTCCTGCGCAAAGCGCGCCATGCTGCGATCGGCACGGCGCTCCAGCTCGCTGATCACACCCTGGAACTCGTCGGCACTCATGGGACGCGCGAACTGCGGCTTGAGGCTGCGCAGCCAGCGGGCGTACTCCGGCAGTTCCTCGTAGCGGTGCCAGGCAAAGAACTGCTGCATCTGGCGGCGCGCAAGGGCGTCCTGTGCGTCGTCCAGCGCGAGGTACTTGTCCACGCGCGCCATGGCCAGCAGATCGGCGTTGCGGTAGCTGACCTGCACGGCCACGCCGCTGCAGCCGGCCGTGGTCAGCACGGCGGCTGCCGTGCATGCGCTCAATACAATGCGCCGCAGTCGATTCACGTGCGCGCGCAGGCCGCCGTGCCGCGCGCCCAAGGGGGCGGCGGCTGGCAAGGGAGTCGCGCTATGCACCAATCTGGAAGGCATCTGGAATGAATGTCGTGATCCTGGCAGCCGGCAAGGGCACTCGCATGCGATCGCAGCGGCCCAAGGTGCTGCAGCCACTGGCGGGCCAGCCGCTGCTGACGCACGTCCTGCACACCACGAAACGCGTTGCGGACAGCACACCGGTCGTGGTGATCGGCTTCGGTGCCGAAATTGTAAGAGCGCACTATGACGCCGGCCTGACGAACACCCCCCAACTGCGGTACGCAGTGCAATCAGAGCAACTGGGCACGGGCCATGCCGTCCAGCAGGCCCTGCCCTTCCTTGAAGGTGACGACCAGACCCTGATCCTGTACGGCGATGTGCCGCTGACGCGGGCCGAGACCCTGCGCGCGCTGCTCGAAGCCGCTGGCCCCGATGCCGTCGGCCTGCTGACCGTCACCCTGCCGGACCCCAGCGGCTACGGCCGCATCGTGCGCGCCTCCGATGGCAAGGTTCAGCGCATCGTCGAACACAAGGACGCCACACCGGCCGAACGCGCCATCACCGAGGTCAACACCGGCATCCTGGCGGTACCCACACCCCTGCTGCGCCGCTGGCTGGGTGCGCTCACCAACCACAACGCCCAGGGCGAGTACTACCTGACCGACATCATCGGCATGGCGGTCGCCGAAGGCGTGGCAGTCAACACCGTGCAGCCGGCGCATGCCTGGGAAGTCGAGGGCGTGAATGACCGCCGCCAGCTTGCCGCGCTGGAACGGACCTGGCAGCGCGTACAGGCCGAGCGCCTGCTTGAAGCCGGCGTCACCCTGGTGGACCCGGCGCGCATCGACATCCGCGGCACGCTGCAGTGCGGCCGCGATGTGGTCATCGACGTGAACTGCGTCTTCGAAGGCACCGTCGAGCTCGGCGACGACGTGCAGATCGGCCCGAACTGCGTGCTGCGCGATGTGCGGGTGGCGGCGGGCGCGCGGATTGAAGCCTTCAGCCACCTGGTCGAGGCCGAGCTCGGCGAACACTCTGATGTGGGGCCCTTCGCGCGCCTGCGGCCCGGCAGCGTGCTCGGCGCCGGGGCCCATGTGGGCAACTTCGTCGAGATGAAGAAGGCCACCCTCGGCGAGGGCAGCAAGGCCGGGCACCTGAGCTATCTGGGCGATGCGACCATCGGCCGGAATGTCAACATCGGCGCTGGCACCATCACCTGCAACTACGACGGTGCCAACAAGCACCAGACGGTGATCGAGGACGACGTCTTCATCGGCAGCGACAGTGCGCTGGTGGCGCCGGTCACCGTGAAGCGCGGCGCCACCCTGGGCGCCAGCACCACGCTGACCAAGGATGCGCCGGAAGGCAAGCTCACGATCTCCCGGGCCAGGCAGACCACCATCGACGGTTGGACGCGGCCGGTGAAAAAGCCGCGCTGAAGCGCGCGGCTTGAAGGCTTTACCGAGCCGTGGGCGGCTGCTCGGGAGATTCCGCGGGCGAGCCCTTGGGTTCGCGGAACACGAACGGAAAGAGCTGCTGGCGGATGAAGCCGCGGGGCATGTAGTCGCCCAGCACGCCGTACTCCTTCGGAAAGCGCCGATCGGCTTTCACGGCCGTGCCGAAGAGGTAGTCCAGGAAGGAGAAGTGGGCCGCGTAGTTGCGGTCGAGCGCCTCCTTGTCGCTGCTGTGGTGCCAGTGATGGAAGTCCGGCGTGACGATCACGTACTTCAGCGGCCCCCAGGGCAGGCTCACGTTGGCGTGGTTGAACACCGCCTGGAAGCCCACGATGATGATGTAGATGTCCATCACCTCCTTGGAGAAGCCGAGCACGAAGATCGTGCCCAGCACCAGCACCCGCGTGGTCACCAGCTCCAGCACGTGCTGACGGCTGCCCGCCATCCAGTCCAGCACCTTGGTGGAGTGGTGCACAGCATGGAAGCGCCACAGGAAGGGCACCTCGTGGTACGCCCGGTGCGTCCAGTACTGCACCAGGTCGGCCACCAGCAGGATCAGCAGCAGCTCGAATCCGAAGGGCAGGTCCTTGATCCACTGCTGCAGGGAGGGAATCACCGCCCAGCCAAACAGACGATGGATCAGGAAGTTCACCGTCAGCAGCACCAGCCCCACGATGAAGTGGTTCACGATGAAGTGCGTGAAGTCCGTCTGCCACTCCATGCGGAACACCGGCTGATCCTTGTAGAGCGGAAAGAGCTTCTCGAGCAGCACGAAGATCAGGGTCGAGCCCAGCAGATCGAGGATGAACCAGTCCAGACCGATGTAGGGTGTGCCGGTCGGAAAGTCGTCCACCGGCACGCGGTGCCCGCCCAGCGCCACGGCGCTGAGCACCAGGATCAGGGCCGCTGCATTCAGGCTGCGGCTGCGCGCACGGATGATGTTGGCCAGCGCCATGCCGCCGGCCAGCAGGAGTGCCCAGAACATCACCTGGCGCAGCAGGTCCACCGAGTAGGCGCGGCGCAGCTCGGGCGTGGTCAGATACTGCGGGAAATGAAATGCGAGCACGCCCAGCACGCAGAGGATGCCCAGGGAGAACGCAATGATCCCCGTCACCTTGCCGTAGCCCGGCTTGAGCGCTCCTTCCTGTTGGTACAGCTTGAGCGCTGAGCTCACGACCTTCTTTGCCGGCTCCATCCCGATCCCCCCTGGTTCGACCTGCGGCCCCGATGCCGAATTGAGCGCCGCAGTGTGCGGGCGGATTCTAGGAAGCTCGCGTGCCGGCGCGCTCCCGCAAATGCGGGGCCGCGATAATCCCCGGCATGGAGATCTATCAAGTCGGCGGCTCGGTCCGCGACGCCCTGCTCGGCCGCGCGGTGCATGACCGCGACTGGGTCGTCGTCGGCGCCACGCCGGAGCAGATGATCGCCGCAGGCTACCGCCCTGTGGGCGCGGACTTCCCGGTGTTCCTGCATCCGCAGACCCAGGAGGAGTACGCACTCGCGCGCACCGAGCGCAAGACTGCCGCGGGCTACCACGGCTTCGTGTTCCATACCGACCCCGGCGTCACCCTGGAAGAGGATCTCGCGCGGCGTGACTTCACCGTGAATGCCATGGCGCTGGATCCGCAGGGCCAGATCATCGACCCCTACGGCGGCCAGGCGGATCTGGCGGCGCGGCGCTTCCGGCACGTCAGCGCAGCCTTTGCCGAAGACCCGGTGCGCATCCTGCGGCTGGCGCGCTTCATGGCGCGCTTCACTGACTTCGAGGTGGCGCCCGACACGCTGGCGCTGTGCCGCCGCATGGTGGAGGCCGGCGAAGTGGACGCGCTGGTGCCGGAGCGGGTCTGGCAGGAACTCGCCCGCGGGCTGATGGAGACACAGCCCTCGCGCATGTTCGAATGCCTGCGCGCATGCGGCGCGCTGCAGCGCCTGCTGCCAGAAGTGCATGCCCTCTGGGGTGTGCCGCAGCGCGCCGACTACCACCCCGAAGTCGACACCGGCGTCCACCTGATGATGGTGCTGGATGCCAGCGCCCGGCTGCAGGCGCCGCTGCCCGCGCGCTTTGCCTGCCTCATGCACGACCTGGGCAAGGGCACCACGCCGGCCGACATCCTGCCGCGCCACATCGGCCACGAGCAGCGCAGCGTGGACCTGGCGCGCCGCGTCTGCGAGCGGCTCAAGGTACCGAACGACTGCCGCGAGCTTGGCCTGCTGGTGGCCGGGGAGCACGGCAACATCCACGCCAGCCTGGGCTTTGGTGCCGGCGCGCTGGTCCGGCTGCTTGAGCGCTGCGATGCCTTGCGAAAACCGCAACGCTTCGATCTGGCGTTGCTGGCCTGCGAAGCTGACGCCCGCGGTCGGCTCGGCAAGGAAACGATGCCCTATCCGCAACGCGCGCACCTGTTGCATGCCCTGCAAGCCGCCCAGAGCGTGGACGCCGGCGCGGTGGCGGCGCTGCATCCCGGCATGCCGCAAGCCATTCGCAACGCCGTGCACGAGGCGCGCGTGCAAGCCGTCGCCCGTGCCCTGCCCGAGCCGAACACACCGCCGGCAGCAGCCGGCTGAGGGCCGGCCGCGCAAGGCACGGGGCCGCGATGGCGTAAAACGCCGGTCAAGCTCCGGCTGGCGCTGCCGAAAACTGGACAGACGCGAGCGGGTTTTCGCACGCGCGCCCTGCCCCCGACCATGCCCCGCCCTCCACAGACCGCGTCACCGCGCCACCTCATGCGCGAGGGCGTGACCCCCGCCACGCTTCCGCGCCGCGCCTTGCTCTGGCTGATCGCAGCCCTGAGCGCGCTCGGGCTCGCCCCGGCACTGCTGCTCTGGATGATGTTCAGCGCCCAGCATGCGCAGAACGCGCGCAGCGTGGCCCAGATCATGGCGCGGTCGGCCGCGCCGGCCCTGGCCGCGCGCGACGGTGCGGCCGCCCAGGCCCTGCTCGACGTGCTCACCATCCTGCCCAACCGCCGCTGCATCGAGCTGACCGATGCCCAGGGTGCCGCGCTCGCCCGGCTGGGCGACTGCGAGACCCTGGCGCGACCGGTCCGCCCGGGCGGCGGGCTGCTCGAAGGCGAGCTGCGCGTCACCCAGCCGGTCGAACGCGAGGGCCGGCTGATCGGCCGCGTACTGGTGGTGCGCGATCTGTCGGACCCGCGCGCTGAAGCCCTCGCCGTGGTGCTGGGTGTGGTGCTGGCCGTGCTGCTGTTTGCCGGCGCGCTCTTCAAGGTACATGCGCGCGGACAGCGCCCGGGGCGCGAGGCCCTGCGCCGGATCCGGGATGCGCTGCACGCCCTGCGTGCGGACCCGGACTCCATGCAGCGCCTGCCCGATGCACAGGACCCTGACGAGGCGGAGATCAACGAGGCGGTCAACCGCCTGCTCGATGCACTGAGCGCCACGCGGATTGCCTTGGCAGCGCGCACGCAGCCGGCCGAGGATGAAGGCCTCAAGACCAAGGTGACGCGCCTCGAGCGAGCACTGCGCAGCGCCCAGGAGGACACGCAGGCCAAGACCCGCTTCCTCGCCCACATGAGCCACGAGATCCGCACGCCCATGAATGGGGTGCTGGGCATCACCGAGCTGCTGCTCGACCAGGTGAAGGACGCCGAGCAGCGCAAGCTGCTGCGCACGGTGCAGAGCAGCGGGCGCAACCTGCTGGCCATCATCAACGACGTGCTCGACTATTCCAAGATCGAGGCTGGCCACATGACCCTGGAGCGCGTGCCGACAGCCCTGCGGCGCATCGCCCGGCACTGCTCCGATCTGCTCGGCCCTGCCGCGCAGGACAAGGGCATCGAGCTGCGCCTGGACCTGGATGCGCAGCTGCCGCGTGTCGTGATGGCCGATCCGGTGCGCCTGCAGCAGGTGATGACCAATCTGGTCAGCAACGCCATCAAGTTCACGGCCCAGGGCCATGTGCAGCTGAGGCTGCGCGTGCAGGGCCGCTCGGCGCAGCGCATCCGTCTGCTGATCGAGGTGCGGGACACCGGCATCGGCATGACGCCCGAGCAGCAGGCTCGCCTGTTCAAGGACTTCAGCCAGGCCGATGCGTCCACCACGCGCAAGTACGGTGGCACCGGTCTGGGCCTGTCGATCGCCAACCAGCTCGTGGCACTGATGGATGGCGAACTCAAGGTGGAGAGCAGCGCCGGCATCGGGTCGCGCTTCTACGCCGAGGTGAATCTCGACCTGCCGGGCGACGAGCTGCCGACCGACTTCAGCGCCACGCAGTTCAGCCAGACCTACGGCCCCACAACCCTGCGCGACGACACCGAGCAGCCCCTGGTGCCCGTGGCCCAGCCCGCCGGCGATCCGGACGGGGACGGCGGCGCACGCGTCGAGGATCTTGCCGGCGCCAAGCTGCTGGTGGCCGAGGACAACGCGGTCAACATGCTGGTGCTGACGGCCATGCTGGCCCGCTACGGCTGCACGATCATCACCGCCGCCGACGGGCAGCAGGCGCTGGACGCACTGATGCGCCAGCGCTTCGATCTGGTGCTGATGGACTGCGAGATGCCGGCCCTCACGGGCTACGAGGTGGTCTCGCGCTGGCGGGCCCGCGAGGCCAGCATGGGCCTGCCGCACACGCGATTCGTCGCCATCACCGCCAATGCGCTGAGCACCGACATCGAGCGCTGCCTGCGCGTGGGCTTTGACGACCACGTGAGCAAGCCCTTCACGCAGCAGGAGCTGGAAAGCGCCCTGCTCGCCAATCTCGAGCGGCCAACCGCCAGCCTCGGTGCGCCGGGCGCGACTCAGGACTGATCGGCGTCGGGCAGCGGGCCCAGGCGGTGACTGCGATCGCCGCGCGAAAAGCCGACGAGCGGCGCATCAAGGCCGCGCGTCAGCGCCAGCACCTTGAACAGCTCGCCCATCTCGGCCTCGGACAGCAGCTTCTGCACCGGGGCGATCAGGCGCGCATAGGCCAGCGGGTCGCTGGCTGCGTCGCGCGCGGCACTCGCGGCCAGATCCAGCAGGCCGCAGTTCATCAGGAAGCGGGCCTGCGAGGTGTAGCCGGCCAGCGCGAGCCCCTCCGCGCAACCGGCCTGAGCCATGGCGCTGAAGTCCACATGGGCTGTGATGTCCTGCTCGCCGGCCTGCGCCAGCACGTCGTCCACGCTGCGCTGCCGCGCAAAGGCCGTGAGCGTGCCCATATGGCGCTCCGGGTGGTAATACTCCGGTGCCGGAAAGCCGTAGTCGAGCAGCAGCAGTGCGCCACGCTGCAGACTCCGTGCGAGCGTGGCGACGAGCGCCTCGGCCTGCGGATTCACCTCGGTCGAATAGCGAAACCCAGCATCCATGCGCCTTTCCGGACCAAAATGGCTGGAAAGCCGCTCCAGACAAGCGGAAAGCCCTTCAGGCGCCGGCCGCTCCGACCAGCGGAAGCGCCCGGGCTGCGCGGGATCGACCTGGACCGTGCGCTGCCAGGCCCGCGCATCGTGCCAGGCCACGGCCTCGCAGGGCACGGCATCGAGCAGCTCGTTGCCGAGCATCACGCCATGGAACGCCTCGGGCAGGCGCTCGAGCCATTGCACGCGCGCGCCGTGCGCGGCCAGCGTCTCACGCTGCACCTCGCGCAGGCGGGTGGATACATCGAGGATCTGCCACTGCACGTCCGTATGGCCCAGGGCGGTCAGCCCGTCGAGCGCATCGCGCGCCAGCTTGCCGGTGCCGGCGCCCAGCTCGAGCACGACCGGCGCCACGCCGGCCTCGAACAGCTGGGCCAGCTGCACCGCCAGCGTGCGGCCGAACAGCGGGGTGAGCTCCGGGGCGGTGATGAAATCGCCGCGCTCGCCCATGGGGGTGCTGCGCGTGTAGTAGCCCAGCCCTGGCGCGTACAGCGCGAGCTCCATGAAGCGGGCGAAGGACACCGCCCCGCCCTGGGTCTCGATCTCGCGGGTGATGCGCTGCTGCAGTTCGGTCACGGGGCAGGATTGTCGCACCCGCTGCGCAGGCCACCGCGCAGGCGGGGTGGCCGAATCGCCGGGCGTATAGTCACCGCCATGGCTGCCTCTGCCTCCACTCCAAGCTCTGCGCCGGCTGCACCGGCGCCGCGCCGCGCCGTGCTGGTCACGGGCGGTGCCCGTCGCCTCGGGCGCGAGATTGCCCTGATGTTTGCCCGCTTCGGCTGGGATGTGGCCGTCCACTACGGCAGCTCCGCCGGGGACGCCGCCAAGACCACGGCCGACATCAAGCAGCTCGGCGGCCGCGCCATCAGCCTGCATGCCGACCTGAACAGCGAACGCGAGACCCTGGCGCTGGCCGGCGCCGCCATGAAATCGCTCGGGCGCCTGGACGCCATCGTGAACAACGCCTCGCTGTTCGTGAACGACACGGCGGCCGACTTCACGCGCGACAGCCTGCTGCGGCACATGGTGCCCAATCTGGCGGCACCGATCATCCTGGCGCGCGAGTTCCACAAGCTGCTGGGCGAGACCGGCCAGGGCGTGGTCATCAATCTGCTGGACCAGAAGCTCTACCACTACAACCCGGACTT
>DASSQC010000114.1:0-5771 GCA_035702705.1 Burkholderiaceae bacterium
AAACGCGAACGGCACGCGTGCGAACACGTGCCGTTGAATGGTTTAGAGTTTAGCAAAGCCCCTCTGCCGGGCCGCTGGTGTTCCCCTCCCACAACCCCGTTGCAATCCTCCACGGAATCACCATGGCCGATCCCATCCTGATTGCCAAGAACGCCAAGACCGGCGTGCAGCTGCTGCCGCGCATGGCCAATCGCCACGGCGCCATCACCGGCGCGACCGGTACCGGCAAGACGGTCACGCTGCAGGCGCTGGCCCAGGCCTTCTCCAACCAGGGGATTCCGGTCTTCATGGCCGACATCAAGGGTGACCTGACGGGCATTGCCTGCCCTGGCGGCGGCAACAAGCGGGTGGACGAGCGCTACAACAGCCTGGGCGTGCCGCACCCCGAGTGGGCGGGCTGCCCGGTCACGCTCTGGGACGTCTTCGGCCAGTCGGGCCATCCGGTGCGCGCCACCATCAGCGACATGGGCCCGCTGATGCTCTCGCGCATGCTCGGCCTGAACGAGACCCAGACCGGGGTGATGCAGATCATCTTCAAGATTGCCGACGATCACGGCCTGCTGCTGCTGGACATGAAGGACTTGCGTGCCATGTGCCAGCACGTGGGCGACAACGCCAGCGAATTCACCACCGCCTACGGCAACGTCAGCGCCGCGAGCATCGGCGCCATCCAGCGCGGCCTGCTCACGCTGGAAGAGCAGGGCGCAGACGTGTTCTTCGGCGAGCCCATGCTCAACATCATGGACATGATGCAGTGCGTGGAGATCAATGGCCGAGAGTCCGGCATCGTCAACATCCTGGCGGCCGACAAGCTGTTCAACAGCCCGCGCCTGTACGCCACCTTCCTGCTGTGGATGCTCTCCGAGCTCTGGGAGGCGCTGCCCGAGGTGGGCGACCTCGACAAGCCCAAGTTCGTGTTCTTCTTCGATGAAGCCCACCTGCTGTTCAAGGAAGCGCCCAAGGCCCTGCTGGAGCGCATCGAGCAGACCGTGCGCCTGATCCGCTCCAAGGGTGTGGGCGTGTATTTCGTCACCCAGAACCCGCTGGACATCCCCGACACGGTGCTCGCGCAGCTGGGCAACCGCGTGCAGCATGCCCTGCGTGCCTTCACGCCGCGCGATCAGAAGGCGGTCAAGGCCACGGCCGAGACCATGCGCGCCAATGAGGGGCTCGATATCGAGACCGCCATCACCGAGCTTGAAGTCGGCGAGGCACTGATCTCGCTGCTGGACGAGAAGGGCCGCCCCACGCCGACCGAGCGCTGCTTCGTGTTGCCCCCGTGGTCGCGGATCGGGCCGGTCACGCCCGAGGAGCGGCAGCTGATCATCGAGCATTCGCTGGTGGCCGGGGTGTACGAGCACGCCGTGGACCGGGAGAGCGCCTACGAGATTCTCAAGGGTCAGGCGCAACCCCCGATGCCGGCGCCTGCGCCGGCGAGCGCAACGCCGGCCGGCGGCCCGGTGTTCTCCGGCGGCGGCACGCGTCGCGCACCGGCTCCCGTTCCGGCCCCGGCGCCCGCGCCGGCTGCGGGAAGCGGTACCGGGGAGGTGGTCAAGGAGGTGCTGTTCGGCCGCACCGGACCGCGCGGCGGCAAGTACGAGGGCATTGTGGAGAGTGCGGCCCGCTCCGCGATGCGCAGCATCGGCTCGAGCGTCGGCCGGGAGATCGTGCGCGGCCTGCTTGGCGGCATCCTGGGCGGCAAGCGCCGCTAGCAAGGGGCCGGGCAAAAGGGCGGCCCATCACATGGCGGGCGGCACCCTGGCCGCCCGTGGGCCGGATAAGCGCCCGCTTGACCGCCCATTTCCGAGGTTTGAGGTCACCGGGTTGCTCCTACGCTGCGTCCCAAGCGATGCATCCATAGCGCCGCACCTTCTCCGGTTTCGGGTTTTCATGAACCAAGCAGCGGCAACAGCCAAGAAGATTTCTGTCGACCAGCTCAAGCCGGGCATGTACGTGACCCAGCTCGATTGCGACTGGTTCTCGCACCCGTTCCTCACGAGTTCCTTCCTGGTCAAGACCGAGCACGACGTGAGCCGCGTTCGTGAGAGCGGCACCCGCTACCTGTTCATCGACCCGAAGCGCGGCATTGATGTGCAGGATGCCCCTACGGCACGCGAGGCCCGCGATGCCGCGCAGGCCGCGATGCTCAAGGTGGCCGAAAAGCAGGTCGACAAGCCGCGCACGACAAGCTTCGAGGATGAGAGCGTGGCCGCGCGCAAGATCTACAGCGAGGCGCAGCGTCTGGTGGCGCAGACCATGAGCGACGTCCGCCTGGGCAAGCAGGTCGAGCTCAACCAGCTCGAGCCGATGGTCGAGAAGGTGACGGACTCGATCTTCCGCAACAAGAACGCGCTGCAGTCGATGAACCTGCTCAAGCAGGCGGACGACTACACCTTTCAGCACTCGGTGAGCGTGTGCACGCTGATGGTGAGCTTTGCGCGGCACATGGACTTCGATGCCAAGCTGGTGCACCAGCTCGGACTGGGCGGGCTGCTGCACGACATCGGCAAGGCCTTCACGCCCAACGAGGTCCTCAACAAGCCGGGCGCACTCACCAAGGACGAGTTCGACGTGATGAAGAATCACGTGACCGACGGCTACCGCATGCTGGTGCAGAACCCGGATGTCGGGCCGATCCCGCTGGCCATCTGCCACGAGCACCACGAGCGCACCGACGGTACGGGCTATCCGCGCAAGATCGGGCGCGACCAGATCACGCAGTGGGGCAAGATGGCCGCCGTGGTGGATGTGTATGACGCCATCACCTCCGAGCGCGTCTATCACCGCGGCATGACGCCTACCGATGCCCTGCGCAAGATCTACGAGTGGAGCGAGCATCACTTCGAGCGCTCGCTGGTGGAAGCCTTCATGCGCTGTGTGGGCATCTACCCCACCGGCTCGCTGGTGCTGCTTGAAAGCGGCCGCCTCGCCGTGGTCCTCGAACAGAACGAGACCCAGCTGCTCAAGCCGCGCGTGCGCGCCTTCTACAGCACACGCAACCAGCTCTACATCACGCCGACGGACATCGACCTCGCCCGCAGCGGCACAAGCGACCGGATCCTGCGGCACGAAGACCCGCACAAGTGGAAAGTGGCGCCGAATCGCTTCATGACGGTCTGAAGCGCGGTACGGACCGCGCTGAGAAAGACAACAGGCCCCCGCGGGGGCCTGTTGTCCAGGTGAGGCTGGTGCCTAGAACTGACGCAGATCGCGCTCCAGGGGCTGCGTGCGCTCGTGCTCGACCTGGATGCCCTTGAGCGAGGCCGGGGTGAACAGGTCGTCCAGCGGCAGGCTGCGCGGGCTGACGCGGCCGCTACCGGTGGTTTCGGTCTGGCTGAGCTTGTTGGCTGCCTCCAGGGCACGCACATAGGCCTTGCGGCGCTGCTTGCGTTCGGCCATCAGGAACTCGACTGTCGCCTGCATCGGCACGTCGCGATAGTGGCGCCGGTCCGGCCGGAAGGTGGACTCGCGCCAGCCCTTCTCGAGCAGCCACTCCCACATCTCGTCCTTGACAGGAATGTGCAGGACCATGCGGTAGTCGCGGTTGATGAGTTTCACGCCTCGCCCCGGATTGGGGGTCACGGGCAGCTGCCGGCGCTGCACGTAGAGACGAAACGCGCGTCGCAGCGCGTTCTTGAGGTTGTTGATGACCATGGGCTGTATGCCTCTCCGTTGCTCCGTCTTGTGATTTTCAGGCCGTTTTGCCGGCCCGTTGTTCGGCCGCAGCCGCTTGTGCCAGCTGTTGCGCCTCCTTGCGCGCGCGTTCCGCCTCCAGATCGCGCAGCACGCGCCGCTGCACCTTGCCCGTGGTGGTCATGGGCAGCTGTGCAATGAATTCGATTTCCTTGGGGTACTCATAGGGTGCAAGCCGCCCGCGCACCAGCTTCTGCAGTTCCATGGCGAGTTCGGCCGAGGGGCGGGCGCCGTCGGTGAGCACCACGAACGCCTTGACCAGCGCGCCGCGCTCGGCATCCGGCTTGGGCACCACCGCGGCGTTGGCCACGCTGGGATGCTGCAAGAGGCAGTTCTCAATCTCGCCGGGGCCGATGCGGTAGCCCGCCGCCTTGAAGACATCATCGGCTCGGCCCTGATACCAGAGGTAGCCCTCGGCATCGCGTGAGGCCAGGTCACCGGTGCGGCACCACTTCAGCGCGCCGGCGCCTGTGAACTTGGCCCGTGTGGCGCGCTCGTTGTTCCAGTAGCCCAGGAAGAACACCGGATCCGGATCGCCGTGGATGTCATGCGTGGCGACGGCGATCTCGCCGATCTCGCCGTCGGCGCAGGGGCGGTCGTTATCGTCGATCACCTCGACGCGGTGGCCGGGGTAGGGCCGACCCATCGAGCCCGCGCGCGCCGGCCAGCGGTCGCTGTTGCCGACGATGTAGTTCACCTCGGTCTGGCCGAACATCTCGTTCACGCGCACGCCCAGCGCGCTCTGGCACCAGGCGAAGACGGTCTCGCCCACGGCCTCACCGGCGCTCATGATGGCGCGCAGCTTGAGCTTGAAGCGCTGCGAAGGCACCGGATAGGCCTTCATCATCATCTTCAGCGCCGTGGGAAACAGGAAGGTGTTGGTCACGCCGTGGCGCTGCATGAGCTCGAAGGCCACCTGCGCCGAGAAGCGCCCGCGGTAGCCGACGATGGGTGCACCGAAGTACAGCGCCGGCAGCAGCGCGTCCATCAGCCCGCCGGTCCAGGCCCAGTCGGCCGGGCTCCAGAA
Organism: Burkholderiaceae bacterium; assembly: GCA_035702705.1. Taxonomy (GTDB): domain Bacteria; phylum Pseudomonadota; class Gammaproteobacteria; order Burkholderiales; family Burkholderiaceae_C; genus Piscinibacterium. The sequence goes on from DASSQC010000114.1 coordinate 4,721, forward strand.
GACGTCGCCGTCCTGGGGAAACCAGTTCTGGCTGGCCACAAAGCCGGTGAGGTTGCCGATCAGGGCGCAGTGAGGAATGAGTGCGCCCTTGGGGTTGCCGGTGGTGCCGCTGGTGTAGATGAGCACCGCCGGGTCACGCGCCGCGGTCGCCACAGGTGTCGGCCCCGGTCTGGACGCGCGCTCAAGCAGGGCGTCCCACTGCAGCACATTGGACAGCCCCGGCGTATCGACTCCGATCAGGTGCTTCAGACCGGGGCAGCGCGGCTGCAGCTGGAGCAGAGCCGACAGCGCGCTGTCGTCGAGGATGGCGGCGCAGGCCTGGGAGTCCTTGAGGCGGAATTCGAGCGCCTCGGGGCCGAACAGGGTCGACAGCGGCATCGCCACGGCCCCCAGACGGTAGATCGCCATGTGGGCGGCGGCCGTCTCGAAGCGCTGCGGCAGCACGATCGCCACGCGGTCGCCGCGCGCCACGCCCAGCGCGGCCAGCGCAGCAGACAGCCGCTGCGCTGCATCGGCCAGCTGCGCAAAGCTGTACATACGCGGCGAGCCGCCGGCCGCCTCCTCGATCAGCGCAATGCGGTGGCGATGCTGCGGATCACGTGCCCAGCGCTCGCAGCAGACCTCGGCGATGTTGAATGCCTCCGGCACCTGCCAGCGAAATTCGCGATAGAGCGCGTCGTAGTGATCGCCGCCGGCAGCGTGCATGGAGTCTCCTGATCGGCTGTTCTGAGCGGGGCAGGCCGGGTGCGGACCCGACCGGTGCGGCGGGCCGGGCTGCCCGGCCGGCCCGAGGCCAGCCCGTAATATTCCCCCGAGTGCCCGGCGAGCCGCAATATTGCAGTGCGCAAACCCCACAGGAAAGCTGTAAACAATTGATTTACAAGCCGAAATTCGAGCACCGCAGCCAGTTCATCGAGCTGCGCGGGCTGGCCTACCACGTGCGGGAGTGGGGCGAGCGCGACGCGCCGCCGCTGCTGATGCTGCACGGCTGGATGGATGTCGGCGCGAGCTTCCAGTTCGTGGCCGACCACCTGGCCGACCGATTCCGCGT
>DASSQC010000115.1:0-4643 GCA_035702705.1 Burkholderiaceae bacterium
CGGTAGCGCAGCTGCACGATGTCGCGGCTGCCGCGACTGCTCAGGGGCGTGGCAAAGGGCACCTGCTGGTTGTTGAGCACGTAGCGCCAGGGGCTCAGGTACTGCAGGTTGGGCGCCAGCGCGCTGCGCGGATCCGGCACCTCGCTGACGGTGTCGCGCTGTGCCGCAGTGAGCCAGACCGTGTTGGCGTCCAGGTAGATCGCTCCGGTGGCACTCCAGTAGAAGGAGGGCCGTACGCGCCCGCCAATCACGATCGCGGTGGTGGCCTTGAGCATCTGCCGGAAGTCGCCCGTGGTGTCCTGTTCACGCAGGAAGCGCTCGAAGACCTCGCCCATCCAGTCGTTGGACACCAATACCCGGTTCATGACCTGATCCACGGTGGGTTGTGCGCCATTGGTTTCCTGGCCCAGCAGGGGCAGGGTGCTCATGGTGCACAGGTTGGTGTTGCCGTTGTTGAAGTACAGGTTCGGGCTGTAGACGCAGTTGGCCAGCTGTGTGGCCCAGGGGCTGGTCGCGCGATACGGATACACCCGAGAGGCCGGACTGCTGCTGCTGAAGAGCTGACCGGTCGGCGGCGCGGGCAGCGCCTGCACCAGCAGGGTCTGCGTGTCGCTGTCGGTCGCGCCGCCGCTCAAGGTCACGGTGGCGCGAAAGGTCAGGCGCGTGTCCTGGCTGACCGTGGGCGCCGTGAAGATGATGCGCTGCGGGTCCTCGGTGTTCAGGGTCACTGCGGGGCCCTCGGTCTGTTCCCAGCGCACCGACGCCGGGGTCAGCCCCGGCGCAATCCACATGCGAAAGCTCGTGCTGCCGCCCGCAAAGACCGAGGGTTCGCCGCGCACGGCAACCACCGCGGCGCTGGCAGGCGTGACGGCGGTGATGTTGACGGGCACGGTCTGCTGCACGCCCGCCGGGTCGCGGAAGCTGACCTGGAAGCTGTAGGTCCCGGCCGTGGCGGCATCGAAGCTGATGGCCTGGCTTCGGGCCGACAGCAGGGTGACGGCCGGCCCGGCTGTCTGCGTCCAGACGGGATTGCTGATCGCCCCGGCGCAGCCCGCCACGAGGGCGGTGGCGGTCTTGCCTACATCCACGGTGGTGTCAGCACTGACGACGAACGCCCCGCCCGCAGCGCAGATGCCGGTGGTTGCGAGCGGTGGCGGGCTGGCGCCACCCCCTCCGCCGCCGCCACAGGCGGCCAGAGCAACGGTGAGGCACAGGGCGAGAACAGCAGCGCGCATCGAGGGGTCTCCGGAAAACCCGCAAACGCTAAACGCCCGCGGCGGCCCCTACAAGGCACTGCTGCAAATGTGTCAACGCGCCGCCACGCCGGTGCGGCGCCGCGGCGGGGGCATCAGAGCGCGCGTTCGGCGCGCTTGCGCAGCTTGGTCTTGATGCGGCCCTGCTTGAGCGTCGAGAGATATTCCACGAAGACCTTGCCGGCCAGGTGATCCATCTCGTGCTGCACGCACACCGCCAACAGGCCGTCGGCATCGAACTCGAAGAACTTGCCGGTGACATCCTGCGCACGCACCCGCACCTGGGCCGGGCGTTCGACATCGTCGTAGATCTCGGGCACCGACAGGCAGCCCTCCTCGTACTTCCGGCGCTCGGGGCTGGACCAGATGATCTCCGGGTTCACGAGCGTCATCAGGCCCTTCTTGTCTTCGGACACGTCGATCACGATCAGGCGCTCGTGCACATCGACCTGGGTTGCGGCCAGGCCGACGCCCGGTGCGTCGTACATGGTCTCGGCCATGTCCTCGGCGAGCTTTTTCAAGCGCGCGTCAAACTGCGTGACGGGCTTGGCGACGGTCTTCAGGCGCGGGTCGGGCCAGTGGAGGATGGGCAGCAGGGCCATGATGAGGTGTGACGGATCGGAAGGGTCGCGCAATGTGCCAATGCAGGGTCGGTTCAGCGCGGGCCGAACAGGAGCCAGGCCGCACAGGACGCCGAAAAAACCACGCTGAAGAGGTGATGGAGTGGCAATTTCGTTGCGAGATCAGATGTTTATCTGCAAAATTTAAAGCAAAACTTGATCTTGGGTGCGCGCAAGAACATGCCCGCAGCAGGGTTTTTGGCCGCTTAAGCATCGGCCGCCGACCCATCCAAGGCGCACTGAGGCGCTCATCGAGTACTACACCTTGCGTCTGCAAGGGGGGAAGAATGCACAAACGATTGTCGGTCATCTGCGCCGCTCTGGCGCTGACAGGTCTCACCGGTACGGCCAGTGCCGTGAACTTCCCGATCACCGAGCAGCAGCGCTCCACGGCCAACCAGGTGGCGCAGATGGGGGTGCCGATCTCCGATCTCGCGCCCAACGCGCCGGACCAGTACACGGTCAAGCGCGGCGACACGCTGTGGGCCATTTCGGGCGTATTCCTGAACAGCCCCTGGAAGTGGCCCGAGCTGTGGGGCATGAACAAGGACCAGGTGCGCAACCCGCACCTCATCTATCCCGGTCAGGTGCTGTACCTGATCAAGAAAGACGGGCGTGCCTCCCTGTCGATGACCGCGCCGGACGGCACCGAGCGCCTGTCGCCGCGTGTGCGCGCCGAAGGTCTGGACAAGGCGATCTCCACCATCCCGGCCAGCGTGATTGAGCCTTTCCTGTCGCAGCCGCTGATTGTCGAGCGCGACCGTCTGGACAGTGCGCCGCGCATCCTTGCGGGGCGTGAAACCGGCCGTGTGTTCTTCGCGGCAGGCGATACCGCCTACGTGCGCGGCATCAAGGACGAATCCATCTCCCGCTATCAGGTCTTCCGCCCGGCGCGTCCCCTGAAGGATCCGCAGACCGGCGAGGTGCTGGCCTACGAGGCCTACTACCTCGGCGATGCCGACCTGGTGCGTAGCGGCGACCCGGCGACCATCAAGATCGCGCGCGTCAAGGAGGAGTTCGGCATCGACGACCGCCTGCTGCCCTTTGCGAGCACGCCGTCGATCAACTTCGCCCCGCGCGCGCCCGAGCGTGACGTGAATGCCCGCGTGGCCAGCGTCTACAGCCGCGAGGCCATCACCGCCGGCAGCCTGATGGTCGTGGCCATCAACAAGGGCCGTGACGCCGGCCTGGAGCCTGGACACACTTTGCAGATCTGGGAATCGGGCGACACGGTGGCCGACCGCACCCAGCGTGCCGAAGGTTTCGCGGGCAAGTATCTCGGCCGCCCCCAGGCGGTGAAGCTGCCCGACGAGCGCATCGGCCTGGGCATGGTGTTCCGCGTGTTTGATCGCGTGTCCTATGTGCTGATCATGCGCAGCGACCGGCCGATTCGGGTCGGGGACCAACTGCGCACGCCCTGATCCGCTGGCGCAATCCCCTACATCGGCTGCCCTCGGGCAGCCGATGTGCTTTCCGGGGCGGGTAATTTTCATGCTGCACGAAACGGGTCCGTGGACATGAGTCGCATCAACGAACGTGAGCGAGAGCTGGCCGCCTGGCTGCACCTGACTCTGACACCTGGTGTCGGTCCGGCCACCAGTCGCGATCTGCTCGCTGCGTTTGGCCTCCCGGATCAGATCCTGGCGCAGAGCCTCAGCGCTCTGAGCCGGGTATGCAGCCCCGCCGCGGCGCAGGCCTTGCTGGCCGAGGATGCCGAACGGGACGCTGCTGTGGCACGTGCCCTGGCTTGGGCATCACAGCCTGGTCATCACCTGATCACGCTTGCGGATGCCGCCTACCCGCAGCAGCTGCTTCAGGCCCCGGACCCCCCGCCGCTGCTTTACGCCATGGGGCGCCTCGAGGTGCTTCGCCGCGCTGCGGTCGCCATGGTGGGCAGCCGCAATGCGACGGCGCAAGGCCAGGCGAACGCCGAGCAGTTTGCGCATGCTCTGTCGCAGCGCGGCGTCTGCATCGTGTCCGGACTGGCGTTGGGCATCGATGCGGCGGCGCATCTTGGCGGGCTGGCCGGAGAGGGTTCGACGATCGCGGTGGTCGGTACCGGGCTGGATGTGGTCTACCCGGCACGCAATCGCGAACTGGCGCATCGCATCGCTGCACACGGGCTGATCGTGTCCGAATTCGCGCTGGGCACGCGTGCGTTGGCGGGCAATTTCCCGCGGCGCAACCGCATCATCGCCGGCCTTGCGCAAGGCACCCTCGTGGTGGAGGCCGCATTGCAAAGCGGTTCGCTGATCACTGCGCGCTTGGCCGCTGACCTGGGGCGCGAAGTCCTGGCCATCCCCGGCTCGATACATTCGCCGCAGTCGCGCGGCTGCCATGCATTGATCAAGCAGGGCGCAAAGCTGGTGGAAAGTGCCGCCGACGTCCTGGAGGAACTGCGTCTTGACGTGCCTGCTCGGCAGTCAGCCAGCGCAGACGTTCCGAATGCGGACGACATGGCACGCAAGGGAGCCGGCAGCGGGCATCCCGTACTCGATGCACTGGCGGGCGACCCCGTGAGTCTCGAGACCCTGGCGCAGCGCACCGGCCTGGATGCCGCCGGTCTGATGACACAGCTCACGGCGCTTGAGCTTGAGGGACGCGCGGCGCGGTTGCCTGGCGGGCGCTGGCAGGCTCTTGCGTGATTCAGCCGCCCGGCATCCCGGTGCAGCGAAGCAACAGTTTGACCCTTGGGAACCGGAAAGTGCGGCGGCGCTGCGGCTAGCGTGTATTGCAGCAGTCACACACTTGGATTAGTGTCCGGATAAAT
>DASSQC010000116.1:0-2005 GCA_035702705.1 Burkholderiaceae bacterium
ACGGTGCCGATGTCAAACAGGAACAGGGCCAGCGCCATCGTCGCCATGTTCCACGGCCGAGCGGCGGGCAGGAAGGCGAACGCGGCCCAGACCACTGTGGTCAGGGCGAGGCCCCAGATCATGACGTTCCCCGGACCGACGCGGTGATTGAGATGCTTGACGAGCACGGCGCTGACCAGCGCGCCCACGCCACCCGCGATGTGCACCAGCCCGATCTGGCCCGCATTCATCTGCAATTCGCGCGTCGCGAACAGGATCTGCATCGCCAGAAAGCCGTGAAACAGGAACTGCCATGCGGCAGCAGCAAAGGCCATGGCACGAAGTGCGCGGTCATTCCAGCAATAGCGCAGGCCCTCGAGCATGTCGGGCAGCAGGCCCTTCGAGGGCGCGCTGGGCTGCTTTGCGCTCGCCGGCTCCTCGAGCTTCACGAACAGCGCAAGCGTGAACGCCAGCGCAATCACCTCGATGGCAATCGCCCGCGGTGCACCGAACATCTGGATGAGCAGGCCTGCAAGCCCGGGCGCCGCAAGCCGGATCAGCGACTCGGACGTCTGGATGATGCGGTAGGCATCCACGAGCCGAGGCCGGCCCACGACATGGGTGACGAGCACCTGGTGCGCCGTCCCGAACACCGTCATCACCGCGCCCACGAGAAACCCGACGAGATAGAGCAGGGGCATGTTCAGCCAACCGATGAACCAGGCAGCAGGCAAAAGTGCAAGCGAGGCCGCCAGCACAATGAAGCAGCCCACCAGAATGCGCTGCTTGCTGGTCTGGTCGATCCATACGCCGGAAGGCAGACTCAGCAAGGCAAATGGCAGCGCCTGGAAAGCCACCAGCAAACCCATCTGCGTCGGGGTGGCCTGCAGAACGACGGTGCCGATGATCGGCAGGGCGAGGTGTGAGATGTGCCCGGCCCCCATGGCAATCACCTCTGCGAGCCAAAGCAGCGCGAAGGTGCGCTCGCGCAGCAGAGGCGGCGCAAGCCTGCGCATGGATGCGCCGAGTGCTGTTGTGATCGCGGGTTTCATTCTCGCTTCCCTGTCTTGCGCCTTGACTACGCTGCAGCTGTCTGCCGGGCGAGCCGTGCGCGATGAGCGTTTTCGCCAGTGCCGCGAATGCATTCCAAGCTGCGGTAACTCTTATATAAGATAGAATTCTCATATCCCGTATCGGACGGGATTCCCATGGCCAAACAGTTCTTCATCATCGGCATGACCCATGCCGGAAAGACCTTTCGACCGTCGGACTGGGCCGAGCGCCTGGCCGGCGTCATGGCCTGTTTTCAGCCGCCAGGCGCCGGGCCTCAGGCTCACCTGGGCTACTCGCCGCTGGTTCGCCCCGTCATGATCAGTGACGTCAAGTGCGTTGTGGTCGACGAAAGTCTGCGCGAGATCGAGCCGATGGCCTGGAACTTCGTGCTGTCCTTTGCCAAGGACAACGATCTGCAAACCTCTGAAGCCTGCGTGATTCCCGAGCAGCCTGCACGTTGACTGCCGGCTGCGGCAGCACGGAGCGGGAAACCCGTCACAGGCGATATGCAAAAACAACAAGGGGCGCCGCGGCGCCCCTTGTGCTTGGTGCTTGATCGCTGTTTCGATCAGGCGCCCATGGCCTTGATGGCGGCAGCCAGGCGGCTCTTGTCGCGAGCGGCCTTGTTCTTGTGCACGATCTTCTTGTCGGCGACGCTGTCGATCACCGACTGCGACTTCTGGAACACCTCGGTGGCGGCCTTCTTGTCACCGGCGGCCACAGCCTTGCGCACGGCCTTGATGGCAGTACGCAACATGGAGCGCAGGGCAGAGTTGTGGGCGTTCGCGGCGGTGGCTTGACGTGCACGCTTGCGAGCTTGGGCGGTATTGGCCATGTGTTCAGGTTTCCAAGTAACTTTCCTCGCCACGCATCCGCCGCAGGTTGCCGATTCACCATGAACCGGACCGGGCGGCTCGTCAGAGTCATGCGCCGGGCGGGAAAGGAAATTCCGTAAAGCCCTAGACTATAAGCC
>DASSQC010000117.1:0-5598 GCA_035702705.1 Burkholderiaceae bacterium
ATGGCGTCAGCACTGCGAAGGCGGCGCCAGCCAACACCTTCCAGCGCGAGATGGACGCCTCGATGGCGCAGATGATGCAAGCCATGCACGGCCCGGGCTATGTCGGCAACGCCGATGTCGACTTCCTGGCGATGATGATTCCGCACCACGCCGGCGCAGTGGACATGGCCCGTCTGGTGCTGCAGCACGGCCGCGATCCAGCCACGCGGCAACTGGCCGAAGAGATCATCTCGGGCCAGACCATCGAGATCGAAAGCATGACGCGGCGGCTCGCGGCCCTGCGGCAGCGGCCGGCTGCAGGTGCGGCAGCGGAATTTCCCGCGCTGGGCGGTACGCGCGGGCCGTGATGGCCAGCGTCATCGCGAAACGAGGGTAAGCCCTGACGATGGCCATGGAATGAACTGCGAGGCATGGCGCTCTTGATCCACATGCTGTTCCAGTCGGCGGAGTCCCGCTACAACCTCTGGGTGCGAGAGCACTACCGCTTCCTGCTGCGCAGTGCGTGGGCCCTGACGGGTTCGCGCGCCATCGCCGAAGACGTGGTGCAGGACTGTTTTGCCAGTGCCTGGAAGCACCGTGAGCAGCTGCGCGACGCCACCTTGGCGCGCGCCTGGTTGTTCCAGATCATGCGCCGCGCCGCCTACCGCCATGCCACGCCGGGCATGCAGTCACTCGACGACGAGGATCAGCCCGAGCAGGCCGCCCCGGATGCCGGGCTGGACGACAAGCTGGACGTCGTCAAGGCGCTCGCGCGGCTGGCGCCGATTCACCGCGAGGTGCTGTTGCTGTTCTATTTCGACGATATGCCCACCGCGCAGATGGCCGAGGCGCTGGAGATCGCGCCGGGCACGGTGCTGTCGCGCCTGGCCCGCGCGCGTGACGCGCTGAAGCTCGCGATGGGCGTGCCCGTGCAGACGCCCACGGGCGCCCGGGTGACGCCGTTGCGAAAGACCCAGCCATGAAACTGCGACCGCCCACCACCGAGCCCGAGGACAGCGCCTTCGATCTGCGCGCCCGCGCCGAGCTGTCCCTCGCCTTCGAAGCCGTCGACGCGCCGGTGCATCTCTATCGCACACCGCAGCCCTTGATGGCCCGGCGCAGCTTCCAGCGCGTGGTGCTGGGGTTGCTGCTGGCCGGCAGCGGCACCGGCACCGTGCTGGCCATGCGCCCTCCAGAACTGGTGCGCGGTGCCATCGAGCACGAATATTTCGAACGCACGCTGCGCGGCACCTTCATGGACAGCGCGCCGCTGCTGCAGCACCTGGGGCTGGGCGGCAAACAGGCGGTGCCCGGTTTCCCACAGCTGATGCGCCCTTGCGACATCGACGGCCACCTCGTCTACCACCTCACCACCTTCTTCGAGAAGGGCGGCATGGTCACCGTGTTTGCCTTCGACCAAGCGGTTGCGCTGAAGCAGGGCAGCGGCTGGTGGGGCAGTGTCCACTGGCAGGTCATCACATCGCGCGACGGCAAGCCGCTGGTGCTGGTGGCGCAGAAAAAACAGGCGCTGGCCGTGGCACAAAAACAGTTTGGCAAGGCCGACGGCTGAGCCGCACCGGCCCCGATGCAAGCAAACCACCCGCACCCCCCCAAGGAGCAACGATGAACGAAACCCCGACTTCCCTGCCGCGCCGCCACCTGTTGGCAGGCAGCGCCAGTGCACTGGCGGCCGTGGGCCTGGCCAGCTTCACACGCGGCGCCAGCGCTGCGGCGCACGCGCCCATGGCGGCAGCAGCGCCCAAGCCCTTGCCGGCCTACGTGGCCTGGAAAGACCCGGCCAGCCTCATCGTGCACAGCGCCACCACCATTGAAACCAAGCGCGCGGCCTTCGGCAGCGGCGTCATCACGCCGGCCGAGCAGCTCTACATCCGCAACAACCTGCCGGCGCCGGACGCTTCGATCATTGCCGACCGCGACGCCTGGGAAGTGTCGATCGAAGGCGTGAAGGCGCCGCGCAAGCTCACGCTGCGCGAACTGAAGACCATGGGCGTGGAAACCACCGCCATGGTGCTGCAGTGCTCGGGCAACGGCCGCGGCTACTTTCCCAGCAAGCCCAGTGGCACGCCGTGGCAAGTGGGCGCAGCCGGCTGCGTGATGTGGACCGGTGTGCCGGTTCGGGTGGTGGCCGAGGCGCTGGGCGGTGTCACGCCCGGCGCCGCTTTCCTGACCGGCACTGGCGGCGAGAAATTGCCTGATGGCCTGGACCCGCTGAGCATCATCGTCGAGCGCTCGGTGCCCGCTGCGGCCATGGCCGACGCGCTGCTGGCCTGGGAAATGAACGGCGTGCCGATCTCGCTGGCCCACGGCGGCCCGCTGCGCTTGATCGTCCCCGGCTACACCGGCGTGAACAACATCAAGTACGTCAAGCGCCTGGCCTTCACGGCCAAGGAGACCGAGGCGCGCATCATGTCGCACGGCTACCGCATCTCGCCGCCGGGTGGCAAGGGCGACCCGAGCCAGCCCTCGGTGCAGGAGATGACGGTCAAGTCGTGGATCAACTCGCCCGCACCCGAAGCCATCGGCGTCAAGGCGGGCCTGGTGCAGGTGCAGGGCGTGGCCTTCGGCGGCCTGAACGGCGTCAAGCGCGTCGAAGTCTCGCTGGACGGCGGCAAGACCTGGAGCGACGCGCGTCTCACCGGCCCCGATCTCGGTCGCTTTGCCTGGCGCCAGTTCGTGCTGGCCGCGAATTTGCCGGCCGGCAGCTACACGCTGGCCAGCCGCGCCACCGACACCGCGGGCAATGTGCAACCCGAGCAGCGCCTGGAGAACGCCGGCGGCTACAACAACACGAGCTGGTCCGACCACGCCGTGAAAGTGATGGTGGCCTGACCATGCGCATCAGCACTTCACAGCGGCGCGGGCTGCGGGTTTGGACCTTTGCATCGGTACTGACGCTGGGCGGGCTGGCTTGGCCAGTGCTGCCAGTGCTGGCAGCCGACGACAGCGCGCAACTTGCCCTGGGCAAGAAGTTGTTCTTGCACGGAGTTGCGCCGTCTTGCGCCGTCTGCCACACCTTGCAGGCGGCGGGCGCTGAAGGCGCCGTCGGTCCGGTTCTCGATGAGTTGAAGCCCGACGCTGCCAGGGTGGCCAAAGCCTTGCGCAACGGGCTTGGCCAGATGCCTTCCTACAAGGACAAACTCAACGACGCAGAGATCGCCGCTTTGGCGCTTTACGTCTCGAAGGCCAGCGGCGGCGGGAAGTAAGCCGGTTCAGCCGGAGGCCGGCAATGCAAGTTCTTCGCCGGCGCCCGTTTTGGGCGTGCCTGCGCATGCAGGCGACTGCTTCGAGGCGTTGAACCTCACGCGGTCAATGTCGCGACCGGGTCGGCCACTGCCGACCGCGGATGTCGGCTATCAGATCGTTCAACCTGGGGGCCGGCTTTCCGGCGGTGAGATCGGGTGCCCGACCGGCGCAGGCCGACCCAGTCATTATCTTGAGCTGCGGCGACGTCACCCGCTGTCGATGGCCGCTTGGTACAGGCGGTCAGCCGCAACAGGCACCAGGTCTTCCGGCCTCACCCTGCAGACGATGCTGCTGGATCGGCGGGCACGGAACGCTGCCATACGAGCAGTAGACGCAGCAGTCGCCCGCCAGCGGCCTGAGTACCGTATGGCACTGCTCGCATTCGTAGAACCACTGGCAGGCGTCGGTGGGCATGGTTTCCACCGTCGCATGGCCGCACTGCGGGCAGGTCAGCGTCGACACGAGTTCGACCGTACTCACTTGGCGCCCCCGACCACGGTCGACGGATAGCCGGCGTCGGTGGTCGCCCGGATCAGGGCATCGACGCTGGTCTTGGCATCGTCGAACTGCACCACGGCCTGGCGCTTGCCGAAGTCCACCTCGGCTCGGTTGACGCCCTCGACCTTGCCCAGCGCCTTCTTGACGGTGATGGGGCACACCGGGCAGTCCATCGTGGGCAGCGACAAGGTCACGGTGCGCGGCGCGCTCCACGCCGGCACGGCCAGTGTGGCACCAAGGGCCAATACCAGGAACTTGTTCATGGGGACCTTTCAGTAGAAGAGCGGCGCGAACCACGGGAAGGCCAGCGCCAGCAGCACCAGCAGCGCGACGGCGAAGAACAGCCCTTGGTAGCGCCGGCGCACGCGCGGCACCGCACAGACGTCGCCGGGCGCACAGTCGGGCACGCGCCGCCAGATGCGCCTTGCCGCCAGCGCTAGGGCAGCCAGTGCGACTGCGATGAACAGCGGCCGCCAGGGCTCCAGCGCCGTCAGGTTGCCGATCCAGGCGCCGGAGACGCCCAGGCTCAGCAGCACCAGTGGACCCAGGCAGCAGCTTGTCGCCAGCAGGGCCGCCAGCGCGCCCGCGAGCAGTGGGCCACGTTCGCTGCCGGACGAAGTCGGCGTGGATGCAGGGGAACGGTTGCCCATGCGTCCAGCATACTTCCGTACTTGAGTACGGAGTCAAGCCTCATGCCGAAAGTCCTTAGCCCAGCAGACCTCGCCCTGACCATCGGCGCGCTGGCCACCGAAGCCGGCGTCAATGTCGAGACCATCCGCTTCTACCAACGCCGCGGCCTGTTGCCCGAACCCGAGCGGCCGCCGCGCGGCGTGCGCCGCTATGGGCCTGCCGATGTGGCCCGCGTGCGCTTCATCAAGTCGGCACAGCGCATCGGCTTCAGCCTGGACGAGGTGGCACAGCTGCTTCAGCTCGAGGACGGCACGGGCTGCGGCCAGGCGCGCGAGATTGCCACCCATCGGCTGCTCGACGTGCGCCAACGGCTGACCGACCTGCAGCGCATCGAAGCCGCGCTGTCGGCGCTGGTGGCCCGCTGCGCCGATGCCCGCGGCCGCGTGGCATGCCCGCTGATCGCCGCGTTGCAGGAGGCCGCATGATGGAACTGCTGAAGGTGTCGGCGCTGTTCGCGCTGACGGCCGTGATGGAGATCGTCGGCTGCTACCTGCCATGGCTGGTGCTGCGTCAGGGCAAGCCGGTCTGGCTGCTGTTGCCCGCCGCGGTCGCGCTGGCGGTGTTTGCGTGGCTGCTGACCCTGCACCCTGCCGCCGCAGGGCGCACCTACGCGGCCTACGGGGGCATGTACATCGTCATGGCGCTGGCTTGGCTGTACGTCGTCGACGGCGTGGCGCTGACGCGCTGGGACTGGGCCGGCGCCGCAGTGGCACTGGCCGGCATGGCCATCATTGCGCTACAGCCTTCGACGCTGGATCCCGCCAGCCGTTAGCTCTGGTCAGCCAGCCAGGCGGCCGCAATCACTGTGGCCGTCGATCGTGTACTTGGTCTTCAGTCAGCTTTCGGTCAGTGCTGCCGTCCAACCGGTCCAAGTTTTCTGCTGCACCCCCAGTCCGGTTGGCCATCAAGGACTGCTTCGCAGACGCCCCGACCGCAAGTGACCGGTCCGGACGTCGGGCAGCTTTGGAGAAGCTTGAACTTCCGGTTTGGGTCGGGAGGACCAGTTCGCCGGTGGAGACAGCGGTCATTCGAACGAGATCAACAGGGCTCGGTGCACGCAGAGTCGGCTGCACATCCCTGACCGGTCATTCGCCAAGGCGGGTCGGCGCAGGACCGATGGCTGGTATGTGGCGGACACCGTGCATTGAGGCTCCCGACGCCAACGGC
>DASSQC010000118.1:0-3433 GCA_035702705.1 Burkholderiaceae bacterium
GCCGAAAGCCGCATCCGCCGCGAGACCATTGCCGCCGAGGACATCCTGCACGACATGGGTGCCATCAGCATCATGAGCAGCGACAGCCAGGCCATGGGCCGGGTGGGCGAAGTGATCCTGCGCACCTGGCAGACGGCACACAAGATGAAGGCCCAGCGCGGCAGCCTGGCGGGCGACCCCGGCGGCGCGGCCGAGCACGACAACTTCCGCATCCGCCGCTACATCGCCAAGTACACGATCAACCCGGCTCTGGCGCATGGCATTGCGCATGAGGTCGGTTCCATCGAGGTGGGCAAGTGGGCGGACCTCGTGCTCTGGAAGCCGGCCTTCTTCGGCGTCAAGCCAGCGCTGATCCTCAAGGGCGGCAGCATTGCGCTGGCGGCCATGGGCGACCCGAATGCGAGTATCCCCACGCCGCAGCCGGTGCACTACCGGCCGCAGTTCGCCAGCTACGGCAAGAGCCTCACGGCCAGCTCACTGACCTTCGTCTCGCAAAGCGCCATGAAGAAGAAGGTGGGCGAACGTCTCGGCCTGCACAAGCCGCTGGTCGCCGTGCGCGGCATCCGAAATCTGCGCAAGGCACACATGGTCTGGAACGACTACTGCCCGCAGATGGACGTGGACGCCGAGACCTATGCCGTGCGTGCCGATGGCGAGCTGCTGGTCTGCGAACCGGCCAAGGTGCTGCCCATGGCGCAGCGCTACTTCCTGTTCTGAGCCCGGGAACGCAATGCTGGATCAAGCATTCATGCGGTTCTTCAGGGCAAAGTGGCTGAAGAAGCCCATGGGACAAGCGAGAAGCCATGTCGGACTCGCCTGAATCGAGGGCGCCGACCCTGCGCGCCGAGGCCCGCCTGAGCGCCGAGGACGCCCGCGACCTGGCGCACACGCCCCTGCCCGAGCTGCGCCTGCCTTACCTTGAGCGCAGCAAGAGCCGGCTGCGCGCGCGCCTGGCCGACGGTCGGGAGATCGGCATCTTCCTGCCGCGCGGCAGCAGCCTGCGCGAGGGCGATGTACTCGTCTGCGACAACGCACAGCTGGTGCGGGTGCGCGCCGCGGACGAGGACGTGATGCTGCTGCACGCACCCGACGCCTTCAGCCTCCTGCGGGCCGCCTATCACCTGGGCAACCGCCACATGCCCATGGAGCTGGCGCTCGACCATCTCAAGCTGGAATACGACGCCGTGCTGGCCGACATGGTGCGCGGCCTGGGCCTCACGGTCACGCGTGTTCTGGCCCCCTTTGAACCGGAGTCCGGCGCCTATGCGCAAGGGATTCCCCATCACCACCACTGAACCGCCCGCCATGCTGCACGCCCTGCCTGCCCTGCTGCACCTGGCCTCGCCGCAATTGCCGGTGGGTGGCTTCAGCTACTCCCAGGGCCTGGAGGCGGCCATCGAGTGCGGCTGGGTGCACAACGCCGCGAGTGCGGAGGCCTGGATCGGCGAGCACTTCGATGCCGGCATGGCCTGCTGGGAACTGCCGACGCTGGCGCTCATGCACCGCGCCGCGCTGGCGGCAGACCCGGGCGCGCTGCGGGCGCTGAATGAAGACTTCATCGCCAGCCGCGACACCGCAGAGCTGCGCGCCGAAACCCAGCAGATGGGCTGGAGCCTGATTGCGCTGCTGGCCGGCTGGACGCGCACCACCCCGGTGCTGCAGGCACTGGCCCCGGCCTTCGGCGGCCTGAACGGCCCGCGACCTGCCGAGCCCGTGAGCTTTCCCTGCGCCTTTGCCGTGGCGGGTGCCGCCCTGGATGCGCCCACGGACGGGCTGCTGTCGGCCTATGCCTTTGCCTGGGTCGAGAACCAGGTGGCCGCCGCCATCAAGGCCGTGCCGCTGGGCCAGGCCGCCGGCCAGGGCATCCTGCTCGGCGCGCACGAACGCATCGCCAGCGCCGTCGCACAAGCCTTGCACATGCAGGCGGACGAGCGCCACACCACCACGCCGCAGGTCTCGATCCTGTCGGCCCGACATGAAACCCAGTATTCCCGTCTGTTCAGGAGTTGATCGCGCATGGCCATGCAACGCACCAAGAAGAACCCGCCCCTGCGTGTGGGCATCGGCGGCCCGGTGGGCAGCGGCAAGACCACGCTGACCGAGATGCTCTGCAAGACCATGCGCGACACCTACGACCTGGTCGTCATCACCAACGACATCTACACCAAGGAGGACCAGCGCCTGCTGACCGTGGCCGGCGCGCTGCCGCCCGAGCGCATCATGGGTGTGGAAACCGGCGGCTGCCCGCACACCGCCATCCGCGAGGACGCCTCGATCAACCTCGAGGCCGTGGACCGGATGCTGGGCAAGTTTCCGGACGCCGATGTCGTCTTCATCGAGAGCGGTGGCGACAACCTCGCCGCGACCTTCAGCCCCGAGCTGTCGGATCTGACGATCTACGTGATCGATGTGGCCGGCGGCGAGAAGATTCCGCGCAAGGGCGGCCCGGGCATCACCAAGAGCGATCTGCTGGTCATCAACAAGACCGACCTCGCGCCCCATGTGGGTGCGAACCTTGAGGTCATGGAGCGCGACACGAAGGTGCAACGCGCCACGCCCACCGGCCTGCGGCCCTATGTCTTCACCAACCTGAAGACGCTCGAAGGCGTGCAGCAGGTGGTGCGCTTCATCGAGGAGCGCGGCATGCTGCGCCACTGAGCATCCCGCGCCCGCCCGCCCCGCCGTGGTGCCGGCTGGCGCCCTGAAGGTGCATCGGATGCAGTGCGGTCCGTGCGCCATGCAGCCCCGTGGAGCAGGCTGGCATTGCTGCAACGCAGCACATGGCACGGAAGATGCGAAGCCTCTGCCTTGAAACCGGACCACCGGTGGTCCGGCGATCGGCACCCAGGACAAGGGAGAGGAAAAGCATGAAACGTCGCGCAGTCATGAAGGCCGCGGTTGCGGTCAGTGCAGTACTCAGCATGGGGGCCGCCTGGGCCCAGGCCAAGGAACCCATCAAGGTCGGCGTGTTGCACTCGCTGTCCGGCACCATGGCCATCTCCGAAACCGTGCTCAAGGACACGGTGCTCATGGCGATCGAGGAGATCAATGCCAAGGGTGGCGTGCTCGGGCGCAAGCTCGAACCGGTTGTGGTCGACCCCGCCTCCAACTGGCCGCTGTTTGCCGAGAAGGCCCGCCAGCTGCTGACCAAGGACAAGGTGGCCGTGACCTTCGGCTGCTGGACCAGCGTGTCGCGCAAGTCGGTGCTGCCGGTCTATGAGGAACTGAACGGCCTGCTCTTCTACCCCGTGCAGTACGAGGGCGAGGAACTCTCCAAGAACGTGTTCTACACGGGCGCCGCGCCCAACCAGCAGGCCATTCCCGCGGTGGAATACCTGATGAGCAAGGACGGCGGCAGTGCCAAGCGCTTCGTGCTGCTGGGCACCGACTACGTGTACCCGCGCACCACCAACAAGATCCTGCGCGCCTTCCT
>DASSQC010000119.1:0-5501 GCA_035702705.1 Burkholderiaceae bacterium
GAGATCGATGCAGCAGTCGACGAGATCCGCGCTGCCATACAGCGCACCGAGAAGCACAGCCCGCCCAAGCCGCGGCGCTGAGCCGAGCAGCTGCCACCACGCTGGCGGGGCGCAGCGCCCGATCCCCCGTTTTCCCTTCGCAGAACGCCCGATGACCCTGTCCCTTCCCCGCCGCGATGGCCGCGCCTTCAACGCCCTGCGCCCCGTCAGTCTCAAGCGCCACTTCACCCGTCATGCCGAAGGCTCCGTGCTCGTGAGCTTCGGCGATACGCAGGTGCTCGTGACTGCCAGCGTCGAGGAGCGTGTTCCGCCCCACAAGAAAGGCAGTGGCGAGGGCTGGGTGACAGCCGAGTACGGCATGCTGCCACGCTCGACGCACACGCGCAGCGACCGTGAGGCCGCGCGCGGCAAGCAGAGTGGCCGGACGCAGGAGATCCAGCGCCTGATTGGCCGCAGCATGCGCGCTGTGTTTGACTTGAAGGCGCTGGGTGAGCGCACGATCCAGCTGGATTGCGATGTGCTGCAGGCGGACGGCGGGACGCGGACTGCCGCGATCACCGGCGCATGGGTCGCCGCGGCGGATGCTGTGTCCTGGCTGCAGGCTCAAGGCCGGATCGCGGCATCCCCGCTGGTGGGGCAGGTGGCTGCGATTTCGGTGGGCATGGTCGGTGGCGAGCCGCGGCTTGACCTCGAGTACGAGGAAGACAGCGGCTGCGATGCCGACATGAACATCGTCATGACTGCAGATCAGCGCCTGATCGAAGTGCAGGGCACTGCAGAAGGCGCGCCCTTCTCGCGGCAGGACCTGGATGCACTGCTGAATCTGGCCGGGCAGGGCTGCAACACCCTGTTTGATCTGCAGAAGGCTGCGTTGGCGCAATGAGCGAGCCGCGCGTCCTCGTGCTGGCCTCGGGCAACGCCGGCAAGCTGCGCGAGCTCGAGGCGCTGCTTTCGCCGTTGGGCTATCGCTTGCGTTCACAATCGGAGTTCGGTGTGCCCGAGGCTGCCGAGCCGCACGAGACTTTCGTCGAGAACGCGCTTGCAAAGGCCCGCTGGGCGGCGCAGCACACCGGCCTGCCAGCGCTGGCCGATGACTCCGGCATCGTCGTGCCGAGCCTCGGTGGTGCACCGGGTGTCCGGTCGGCCCGCTATGCAGCCGTCTCGGAGGATGCGCGCCCAAGCGACGCAGACAACAACGCGCTGCTGCTCAGGCGGCTTTCCGCGCAAACCGATCGCCAGGCCATGTTCGTCTGTGTGCTGGCCCTGGTGCGCCGCGCTGATGACCCGTTGCCGCTGATTGCTCAAGGCGTCTGGGCGGGCGAGATCGTGGATGAGCCGCGCGGTGCCGGCGGCTTCGGCTATGACCCCCTGTTCCAGCCGCAGGGCATGATGTGCAGTGCCGCGGAGCTCAGCGCAGACGAGAAGAACCGGGTCAGCCATCGCGGCCGGGCCATGAGCGAACTGCGCATCCAATTGGCTGCCACGCCCTGGACACTGTGAAGACGATCGCGATTCATCGCACGCCTTCGGGGCGCGGCTCCGAGCAGGGACCGCGCTTCGAGGCCTTGCCGCCCCTGTCGCTGTATGTCCATCTGCCCTGGTGTGTACGCAAGTGCCCGTACTGCGACTTCAACTCGCACGAGGCCGGCGGCGAACTGCCCGAGGCCGAGTACGTCCAGGCGCTGCTGCGCGATCTTGAAGGCGCGCTGCCGCTCATCTGGGGGCGGCCCGTGCACACCATCTTCATCGGCGGCGGGACCCCGAGCCTGTTTTCCGCACAGGCGATCGATGAACTGCTTGCCGGCATTCGTGCCCGCATCCGGCTGGATGCCGACGCCGAGATCACGATGGAGGCCAACCCCGGTACGGTCGAAGCCGACCGCTTTCGCGGCTATGCAGCGGCGGGGGTCAACCGTGTTTCTCTAGGCATCCAGAGCTTTGATGATGCCGCGCTCAAGGCCCTGGGGCGCATCCACGGTGCGGACGAGGCCGTGCGCGCTGCCGAGCTGGCCGCGCGGCACGTGGGCAACTTCAATATCGACCTGATGTATGCCCTGCCGGCGCAGACCGTCAATCTCGCGCTGGCTGACATTGCACAGGCGGTGGCGCTCGGTCCCACCCATCTGTCCGCCTACCAGCTCACGCTGGAGCCCAACACCCTGTTTCATCGCTACCCGCCCGATCTGCCCGACGAAGACCTTCAGGTCGACATCGAGGAGGCCGTGCACGAGGCGCTGGGTCAGGCCGGCTACGCGCGCTACGAAACCTCGGCGTTTGCGCGCCCCGGCCGGCAGTGCAGGCACAACCTCAACTACTGGCGCTTCGGCGACTACCTGGGCATCGGCGCGGGTGCACATGGCAAGATCTCCCTGCCCGACCGCGTGCTTCGGCAGATCCGCTTCAAGCAGCCCAAGGCCTACCTGGCGGCGGTGGCCCAGGGCCAGAGCGTGCAGGAGGAGCGCACGGTGCCGCTTGCAGACATGCCCTTCGAGTTCATGCTCAATGCCTTGCGTCTGACAGAGGGCTTTGAGCTGTCCAGCTATGCCGAGCGAACCGGCGATTCACTCGCCGCGATCCTGCAGACGCTCGACGAGGCACAAGCCAGGGGGCTGGTCGAGCGGGATCTGAATTGGGTCAGGCCGACGGCGCTGGGCCGGCGGTTCCTCAACGACCTGCAGGCGATGTTTCTGAAGCCGGCCTAGGGCCTGGCCGGGCTTGTGCGTGCCGCCAGCAGCTCAGTCTGCGTGGTCTCGCGCCAGCGCCCCGGTGCCACGTCGGCGGGCAGCCGCAGGCTGCCGATCTGCACACGATGCAGCGCCTCCACACGGTTGCCAGCAGCGGCCACCATGCGCTTGACCTGGTGGTACTTGCCTTCACTGATCGTCAGCTCAAGAAGATGGTCATTCAACAGGTGGGCAGCCTCTGCACGGACCGTATCGTTCTCGTCATGCAGCAGGACCCCGGCGAGCAGCTGTTCGCACAGGCGGGCGTCAGCCGGGTGCTTGAGTGTGGCCTCGTAGATCTTGGGCACATGGCGCCGCGGTGAGATCAGCGCGTGGTTCAGCTGGCCGTCGTCGGTGAGCAGCAGCAGGCCGGTGGTATCTGCATCCAGCCGGCCGATGGGCTGCACCCCGCGCTCGCGCAGGGGTGCGGGCAGCAGCTCGAACACGCTGGCGTGGTGCACGGCCTTGCGCGAACACTCGTAGCCGGCCGGCTTGTGCATCACGAGCGTGATCGTCCTGCGCGCGGTCCACTCGGTGCCGTCCACGGTGAAGGGCAGGCCGTCGAGCTCGAACTCGGCGTGCGGGTCCTCGACCAACTCCCCGTGCACCGTGACATAGCCGGCCAGGATGAGGCCCGCGCACTGTCGGCGCGTACCGAAGCCCTGGCTCTGCAGGATCTTGTCGAGGGTCAAACGCGCTGAAGCCGCTTACTGGCTCGGCGGCACGTAGCCGGCGGCCTGATCCACATTGCCGCCGAAGAAGTAGGCGTCCATCTGGCGGGCCAGGTACTGGCGTGCGCGGGAATCCGCCAGATTGAGGCGGTTTTCATTGACCAGCATGGTCTGGTGCTTGAGCCAGGCAGCCCAGGCTTCCTTGCTGACGGACTGCCAGATCTTCTTGCCGAGCTCGCCGGGGTAGGGCGGGAAGTCGAGACCTTCGGCTTCGCGGCCGAGCTTGATGCAGTTGACCATTCGGGCCATGGGGTGATGCTCCAGTAGGTGTTTGGTTCAGAGTGCCTTGATCAGCACCTGGGAATTGCGGTTGCGGTTGTAGATGCGCTGCTTGTCGGTGGGCAGGTCGTCCACGCTGCTCTGCACGAAGCCGCGCTTGATGAACCAGTGCATGGTGCGCGTGGTCAGCACGAACAGGCGCTTGATGCCGATGCTCTTGGCGCGCTGCTCGATGTGCTTGAGGATGCGGTCGCCGTCGCCCATGCCCTGGCTCTCGGCACTGACGCACAGGCAGGCCATCTCGGCCATGTCCGTGCCGGGGAAGGTGTAGAGCGCCGCGCAGCCGAAGATGCGGCCGTCATGCTCGAGCACGCTGAAATTCTCGATGTCGCGTTCGATCTTGTCGCGACCGCGGGGCACGAGCGTGCCGTCCGCCTCCAGCGGCTCGATCAGGGTCAGGATGGCACCCACGTCGTCGATGGTGGCCTCGCGGATCGACTCCAGCACCTCCTCGGTCACCATGGTGCCGATGCCATCGTGCGTGAACACTTCCAGCAGCACGCCGCCGTCCTGCGCAAAGGGCACCACGTGCGAGCGTTCCACGCCGCCCTGGCAGGCCTTGATGATGTGGCGCATGTAGAAGGCCTCGACTTCGGGCAGCGTGCCGCTGTTCAGGAGCTTGACGGCGTCGTCGTATTCCAGCGCGGTGATCAGCTGCTCATCGGCGTCCAGCAGCGCGGGGGTCTCGGTGAGGAAGATCAGCTTGTCGGCATTCAGGGCAATGGCGGTGGCGGTGGCCACATCTTCCATGGCGAGGTTGAAGGCCTCACCGGTGGGCGAGAAGCCCAGCGGCGAGATCAGCACCACGCTGTTGGCCGAAAGCGCGTTGCGAATGGCGTCTGCATCCACGCGGCGCACCACGCCGGTGTGCTGGTAGTCCGTGCCATTGAGCACGCCCAGCGGCCGGGCAGTAATGAAGTTGCCGGACACCACGCGCACCCGTGCACCGTCCATCGGCGTGTTGGGCAGGCCCTGGCTGAACAGCGCCTCCACATCGAGGCGGATTTCGCCGGCGGCCTCCTTGGCGCATTCCAGCGCGGCCTTGCTCGTGACCTGGATGCCGCGGCCGAATTCGTATTCGATGCCCTTGAGCTTGAGCTGCTCGTTCACCTGCGGGCGCGAGCCATGGCACACCACGATCTTCACGCCCAGCGCGTTGAGCAGCGACAGGTCCTGCACGAGCGCATTGAGCCGGTCGTCAGCCACCAGCTCGCCGCCGAAGCCGATGACGAAGGTGGTGTTGCGATACCTGTGGATGTAGGGCGCGACCTGCCGGAAGAAGGCGACGAACTGCGCGTCCTGGAAGAACTCGGCCGGGGTGTTGGCCCGCCCATGGGCATGGGTATGCGTGGGCGCGTGCGCCGCTGTCTGGGCAACAGCGGGCGAGGGCAAAGGATCGGCCGGTGAGTTCATGGCGAAAACTATACTTCGCGCCCTATGAACGCCCCGAAAACAGGCGGTGGATCCTCCTCCTTGCGCGACGCCCTGAGGGATGTCCGCCAGAAGCTCAAGACCGAGCTCCAGACCGAGCCCCAACCCAAGCAGCCTCCCGCACAAGCACCGCAGCCCGCGACGGCGCAGAAGGACACGCCGCATCCGCAGCGCCCTGCACCGGCGCAAACGCAGGCAGATCGCAGACCCGCAGGGCAGTCCCGGCACGCCAAGGGCTCGAGCCCGGGACCGCAAGGCAAGATCGGCTCCCAGAGCGGATCTTCAGGCCAAAATGGCTCGAAACCCTTGCCAGACAAGCGGAAAGCCCCTGCTGAAG
>DASSQC010000120.1:0-3737 GCA_035702705.1 Burkholderiaceae bacterium
AGCGGCACCGGGATCAGATACAGCGTGCCGGGGCGGACGGTGGCTTCAGCCATGGGCCGCCTCCGTGGCGAGCCGCAGGGTATCCACGCCCACATTGCGCAGCATGGCCAGCACGGTCAGGATTGGCAGGCCGATCAGCGAGGTCGGGTCGGCCGACTCGATGCGCTCGATCAGGTGCTGGCCGAGCGCCTCGGACTTGATGGCGCCGGCGCAGTCGAAGGGCTGCTCGGCCGCCACGTAGCGCTCGATCTCGGCATCCGAGTAGTGGCGCAGCTGTACGCGGACGCGGTCGAGTGCGTCCTGAGGCGCCGCAACCGTGCTCGCAAGCGCCACGCCCGTGCAGACCGTGAGCTGTGCGCCGCGCATGGCCTGCAGCTGGGCGATCGCGCGCGCCGCATCGCCGGGTTTGCCGACGCTGTGGCCGGCATGGTCGATGACTTGATCCGAGCCGATCACCACCACCCGCTCGCCCGAAGCGGCGCCTGCCAGCGCCAACCCTGCCTGCGCCTTGGCCAGCGCTAGGCGTTGCGCCAGCACAGCCGGCGGTTCACCCGGCCGCGGGGTCTCGTCGACCTGTGGCGCCAGCACCTCGAAGCGCAGGCCGGTGCGGGCAAGCAGCTCGCGGCGGTAGCGCGAGGTCGAGGCGAGGATGATGCGGGTGCTCATGGCGGTGATGACAGGAAGAAGAGCGTGGGGCGGCAGGCACCGTGGCCAGTTTGGGGTGCGGTGCATCAAGCGGCGCGGTCCGCGGACGCCCCGCGGGAACCAGGCGCGGCGGGCCGCCGATAATACGGGCCGTGTCGCGCGCCTGCGTCGGGCGGATGCGTGTCCGAGTCCTGATCTGGAGTGTCCACGCCGTGCCCATCCTGGTTGATCTGTTCCGTTTCTGCGAAGAAGGCCGTGCGCAGGACGGCGAATGCCTGGTGCGCGATCTGCCGCGCCTGCGGGCCGAAACCGCGGATCCATCTGCGCCGGTGCGCTGGCAGGCGGCCGGGCGCGTGGAGACGGTGGCCGGCCTCTACGACGAGCAGGGTGCGCCGCGCCGCCGCCGGGTGCTGTACGCAGCGGCGCAGGTCCAGCTCAGTCGCGACTGCGACCGCTGCGGCCAGCCCATGCAGGTGCCGATGGACGTGCGTTCGCGGCTGGAAGTGTTCGATACCGAGGGTGAGGCCGATGAGGCCGCCATGGCCGCTGCGGACGATGAGTTCGATCCGATCGTCGGCAGCCGCAAGTTCGATCTGCTGGCGCAGGTCGAAGAGGAGTTGCTGCTGGAACTGCCCGCGGGCGTGATGCACGAGGTCTGCCCCCAGCCGGCAGACGGCACCCCGGCCAGGCAGGGTGTTGCCTCAGCCGCAACCCCGGCCGAGTCCGGACCGGACGCGGCACCCGCCGCCGATGGGCGCACCGTGCGGCCCTTCGCGCAGCTCGATGCGCTCCTGAAAGCAGGGGCGACGCCGGCTGGGCGCAAGGGAAGAAAATAGGTTAAAATCAATGTTTTAGCTCGATTCGGATCGAGCGCGGTGAAGTGCAGTACTGCCCGGTCAAGGCAGATGCGCCCGGCAGGCAAGGCACGCTCCTCAGAGCACGGCCCGCCTCCGGAACACCACGCACCGGGTGCCGCACCTCGGCACTGCAGGGTCTGAAGGGCGAACCGGTTCACGCTCGAGTCATCGGCGCAGCCATCCTTGGATGCGGCGCGGCGGCAGGGCAGCGCCCAACACAGTGTTCATTTCGGAGTCATCATGGCCGTTCAACAGAACAAGAAGTCGCCCTCCAAGCGTGGCATGCACCGCTCGCACGACTTCCTGACCAACCCGCCCACCGCCGTGGAACCCAGCACGGGCGAAACGCACCTGCGTCACCACATCAGCCCGAACGGCTTCTACCGTGGTCGCAAGGTCGTCAAGACGAAGGCTGACGAGTAAGTCTGCGCGGCATTGGGTTTTCCAGCTTCAATGCCCCATCTGCTGCTCGCATGGCATCCCTGATGCCAGCCACCCCCGCCGGGCAGACATCCGCCTCGATCGCCGTCGACTGCATGGGCGGCGATCATGGGCCGGCCATCACTGTGCCGGCCTGCATCCGCTTCGCGCGCGCGCATCCGAGTGATCGGCTGATTCTCGTCGGCAAGCGCGAGGCCATCGAACCGCTGCTCGCTGCCGCGGGGGCACCGCTTCCGAACATCAGCGTGCATCACGCCTCCCAGGTCGTCGAAATGGACGATCCGGTCGAGGTCGCCCTGCGCAAGAAGCGCGATTCGTCCATCCGCGTCGCCGCCACCCTGGTCAAGCAGGGCGAGGCGGCTGCCTGCGTCAGTGCCGGCAATACCGGCGCGCTCATGGCGATCACTCGCTACGTCCTCAAGACCCTGCCGGGCATCGATCGGCCCGCCATTGCCACGGCCATGCCCAATCTGCTGGGGCGCGGCACGGTGGTGCTGGATCTTGGTGCCAACGCGGAGTGCGAGCCTGAGCACCTGCTGCAGTTCGCGGTCATGGGCTCGGCACTGTCCACCGCGCTGACCGACGAAGAGCGGCCGCGTGTCGGCCTGCTCAACATCGGCGAAGAACTCATCAAGGGCAATGAGATCGTCAAGCGTGCCGGCGAGCTGCTGCGCGCAAGCGAGCTCAACTTCATCGGCAATGTGGAGGGCAACGACATCTTCCGTGGCGTGGCCGATGTGGTGGTGTGCGACGGCTTCACCGGCAATGTTGCGCTCAAGAGCACCGAGGGCGTGGCACAGATGATCAAGGCCATCATCGCCGAGGAGTTCGGCCGCGGACTCGTGTCCAAGGCCCTGAAGCTGGTGGCAGCGCCTGTACTGCTGCGTGTCCGCTCGCGCGTGGATCATCGTCGCTACAACGGCGCGGCACTGCTCGGGCTCAATGGCGTGGTCATCAAGAGCCACGGCAGCATGGATGCCTTCGGCTTCGAGAAGGCGCTCGAAAAGGCGCACGAGGCGGTCACGCACCGCATGCTTGAACAGATCACAAGAACACTGGAGCCCCTGCGTGGCGTGCTGAGCGCCGCGACGAAGAACGAGGCTCCGATCGAGGAGACGATTCAATGAGCGCTACGCGCTTTTCCCGCATCGTCGGCACCGGCTCGGCCTTGCCGGGGACCGTGGTGAGCAATGCCGCCCTCGCCGAGCAACTGGCGGCCAGGGGCATCGAGACCTCGGACAGCTGGATCGTGGAACGAACGGGTATCCGCCAGCGCCACATTGCCGCGCCCGAGGTCACGTCAAGCGAACTGGGCACGCAGGCTGCACAGGAGGCGCTGAAGGCCGCCGGCATGGCTGCATCCGACATCGATCTCATCATCTGCGCCACCTCGACGCCGGACTTCGTGTTTCCTAGCACGGCCTGCCTCATTCAGGCGCGCCTCGGCACGCCGGGCGGCGCTGCATTCGACGTGCAGGCCGTCTGCAGCGGATTCGCCTATGCCATGGCCACGGCCGATGCCTACATCCGCACTGGGCTGGCCCGCAATGCGCTGGTGATTGGCGCCGAGGTGTTTTCGCGCATCCTCGACTGGACCGACCGCACCACCTGCGTGTTGTTCGGTGACGGCGCAGGCGCGGTCGTGCTCTCGGGCAGTGACACGCCGGGTGTGCTGGCCAGCCGCCTGCATGCAGACGGTTCCCAGCAGCACATCCTGCGGACGGCAGGCAACGTTTGCGGCGGCTCGATCATCGGCCACCCCTTCCTGACCATGGATGGCCAAGCCGTATTCAA
>DASSQC010000121.1:0-2011 GCA_035702705.1 Burkholderiaceae bacterium
GCTTGCACGTGGAGTGCCAGATCCACACCGGATGATTCATGCGTCACAGGAAGTCACATTTGGGGCGGCGCTGCGACCGGCGCAACACGCGGATGCAGCAGGGACGCGGACCGCGGCACCCCGGATCAGTGAGCGGCCCGAGCGCCAGGCGCACAGCGCCTAGAGGGTGATCTTGTAGGCCACCACCCGCTCGGTCTCGGTGAAGCCGAGCGCCGTGTGCGCGGCCTGGCTGACGAGATTGCTGAGCGGCGTGTCCGAGGCCAGTTCCTGCACCTTGCGCAACCTGGCCCACTGGATCGCATGCGCCACCAGGGCCCGCGCCACGCCCTGGCGGCGGGCAGCCGGCTCGGTCCACAGGCCCTCGATGAAGGCCACCGGGCTGTGCTCGCAGCCAAGCACATAGTCGGTACGCAGGGTGAGTTCGATGAAGCCCACCGGCATGTCGTCCAGCACGGCCAGGGCCACGCCGGTGCGCGCCGGATCGTGCAGCATCTGTTCGGCCTCGCGTGCATGGTCTTCGGCCGGGCAGTCGGGCCAGAGCCGTGCGCGCATGGCCAGCCAGGCCTGGGGGTCGCCCCGGGCGGTCAGGACTTCGACGCGGATCTTCGACATGGCAGCGTGCGGGTAGCGGCACGGTGTGTCTCAGGCCGGGCCGGGGTCGGCACCGCCGTGTTGCACACCGATCAAGCCGATTATGCGAGGTGCGCCGTCAGCCGGGCATCAGCCGCCAACCTGCCGCGCACGGCCTTTGCGCTGGCGCAACGCCTGCATGGCGGCAGCGTGGCCACGACCGAAGAAATCACTACTTTTCGGACAAAAATCTGACAATACACAGGATCCGACTTCTCGCTTGATCCATGCGCCTCTTGGCGATTTTTTGTCTGATTATCTATGAAAATTAGATTGATTTCGGCCAAAAATCAGCGATTCAGCGCCTTGAGCAGCTTGTCATGCACGCCGCCAAAGCCGCCGTTGCTCATCACCAGCACATGGTCGCCGGCGCGGGCCTCGCGCACCACGGCCGCCACGAGCTCATCGAGCGCCGAGAAGGCGGCCGCCCGATCGCCCAGCGGCGCCAGCGCCGCGGCGAGATCCCAGCCCAGCGCGTGCTTGCCTTCGGTGGCGCCATAGCCATAGATCCGGTCGGCACCCTGCAGGCTGCCGGGCAGCGCGGCCTTCATGGCACCCAGCTTCATGGTGTTGGAGCGCGGCTCGAGCACGGCGAGGATGCGCTCGCCGGCACCGATGCGCTTGCGGAGTCCGGCCACCGTGGTGTCGATGGCGGTGGGGTGGTGGGCAAAGTCGTCATAGACCGACACGCCGCGCACCGTGCCGCGCAGCTCGAGCCGGCGCTTGACGGACTTGAAGGTCTTG
Organism: Burkholderiaceae bacterium; assembly: GCA_035702705.1. Lineage (GTDB taxonomy): Bacteria > Pseudomonadota > Gammaproteobacteria > Burkholderiales > Burkholderiaceae_C > Piscinibacterium. The sequence goes on from DASSQC010000121.1 coordinate 1,375, forward strand.
AGCGACTCGATGGCCGCCGCCGGATCCACGCCCACATGGCGGGCCGCCGCCAGGGCCGCCAGGATGTTCATGCGGTTGTGCGCCCCGGTGAGGTCCGTCACCACGCGGCCGAGCATCTGGCCGCGCAAGACCACATCAAAGCTGTCGTCCGCGCCGACGTTGGCGGCCTGCCAATCAGACGCTTGCCCACCGAACAGCTCGCGCTCGCTCCAGCAGCCCCGCGCCAGCACGCGCGCCAGACTCTCCTCGGTGCCATTGACGACCAGGCGGCCGCTGGCAGGCACGGTGCGCACGAGGTGATGGAACTGGGTCTCGATGGCCCCCAGGTCCGCAAAGATGTCGGCGTGGTCGTATTCCAGATTGTTCAGGATGGCCGTGCGCGGCCGGTAATGGACGAACTTGCTGCTCTTGTCGAAGAAGGCGGTGTCGTACTCGTCGGCCTCGATCACGAAGAAATCGGTCTCGCCCGGGCGCGCCGAGACGCCGAAGTTCTGCGGTACGCCGCCGATCAGGAAGCCCGGCTTCAGGCCGGCGTGTTCCAGCATCCAGGTCAGGATGGCGGTGGTTGTGGTCTTGCCGTGCGTGCCGGCCACCGCGAGCACGTGGCGCCCCTGCAGTACGTGGTCCGACAGCCACT
>DASSQC010000122.1:0-5004 GCA_035702705.1 Burkholderiaceae bacterium
GATTCAGGCAAGCGCGGTGGCAGCCTGGCTGCCATCCGTGGCACGGTGCCGGCGCTCACGCGCGAGTTCACCGCCTGTCGCTTCGTCGACCGTTGCGATGGTGCGCATGAGGCCTGCCGTGCGGCACCGCCGGCCTTGCTTGAGCCCGCAGCCGGGCACTGGGTGCGCTGCGTGCTGCATCGTCCCGGCGGCCCGGGCCTGTCGGCGCTGCCCGCGCCCGCAGCCGCCGTTGCAGACGCCGATGCCGGCACAGCTGCGCCGGCCGCGCTTCTGGAAGTGCGCGATCTGCGTGTTCACTATCCGATTCGTGCCGGTCTGTTGCGCCGCGTGGTGGACCATGTCCGTGCCGTCGATGGCGTGAGCTTTGCCGTGCCGGCTGGCCGTACCTTGGCGCTGGTGGGGGAATCGGGCTGCGGCAAGACCACCACCGGCAAGGCGCTGCTGCAGCTGCTGCGCAGCAATGCGCAGATCACGGGGAGCGTTCGCCTGAACGGGCAGGAACTTGGCGCGCTGCAGGGTGCAGCGCTGCAGGCGATTCGCAAGCAGGTCCAGATCATCTTCCAGGATCCTTTCGCATCCCTGAACCCGCGCATGCGGGTGGCCGAAATCCTGGAGGAAGGTTTGCAGAGTCTGCACCCCGAGCTGGCGCAGACCGAGCGCCGCGAGCGGGTGCGCAAGATTGTTGATCAGGTCGGACTGCGCGCCGATGCGCTGGAACGCTATCCGCACGAGTTCTCCGGCGGCCAGCGCCAGCGCATCGCCATTGCACGTGCGCTGACTGTTGAGCCTCGCCTGATCGTGTGCGACGAGCCGACCTCGGCCCTGGACGTCTCGGTGCAGGCGCAGATCCTCAACCTGCTCAAGCAGCTGCAGCAGGAGCTGGGCATTGCCTACCTGTTCATCACCCACAACATCGGCGTGGTGGAATTCTTTGCGCACGACGTCGCGGTGATGCAGAAGGGGCGCATCGTCGAGGCCGGGCCGGCCCGTCAGGTGCTTGAGCGGCCCCAGCATGAGTACACGCGCACACTGCTCGCCGCGGTTCCGCGGATGTAGTCGCGTTGTCCTAGACATCGGAGCCGGCGTGCTTGCAGGCCGGAGCACGACGGCACCGTTACCCAGCAGTCACGCGACTGTCGTGAGCATGCAACGCTTGTGAACTGCACCGGTCGATTCGCTACCTCGAACGCACTCAAAAAACCTGCTGCAAGCCACTGATTTTTCAGTGTTTTTTGAGAATCGACGCAAAACATTGTGTTGACTGTGCCGGGGGGTTCCCTAGAGCAACACCCCGTTACATGCCACACTTCTCAGGTTGGCTACCCGCCAATCGTCCATGTATCCAAGGGGATTCTTTATGTTCAATCAAAAGCACATCTGTGCGGCCCTCGCGGTGGTATTCGCCGGTGGGTTCGGCTTCGCTGCCCAAGCGCAGCAAGCCCAGCAAGACCAGAAGAAGGAAGTGACCAAGGTCGAGCGCGTCGAGGTCACCGGGTCGAACATCCGCCGTACGGACACCGAGACGGTTGCTCCCGTTGAAGTGATCACGCGCGAACAGATCCAGCGCACCGGTCAGCCGACCATCGCTGACGTGCTGCGCAACCTGCCCGCCAACAGTGGCGGCAGCTTCGGTGAGAGCTTCACCAACAGCTTCGCCCCGGGCGCTGCCGGCCTGTCGCTGCGCGGTCTGGGCCAGAAGACCACCCTCGTGCTGATCAACGGCCGCCGCACCGCCGGCTACGGCTTCGCACAGAACCTGCAAGACACCTTCGTGGACATCAACTCGATTCCCAGCTCCGCTGTGGAACGCGTTGAAATCCTCAAGGACGGCGCCTCGGCCATCTACGGCTCTGACGCCATTGCCGGTGTGTACAACATCATCCTGCGCCGCGACTACAAGGGCGTGGAATTCGGCGGCACGGGCGGTCAGGTCTACGACAAGACCGACTACCGTCTGAACGCCACCGCCGGCTACGGCGATCTGGGCGCGGACCGCTTCAACGTGTTCGGCGTGGTGGACTACTACAAGCGTGACCTGATCATGCTGTCGGACACCGACTGGGGCAAGACGCGTGACTTCCGCGGTCGCAACGGTGGCCGCAACTTCACCTCGCTGACCGGTGGCGGTACGTGGCGCCAGCTGACTGCGACCAACACCCTGACCAACAACCACCAGGCCATCGCTGGCTGCCGTGGCACGGTGCTGACGGGCGACCAAGCCGTCGCAGCGGGTCTGATTGCCGCCCCCCTGGGCAATGCAGCGTTCAACCTGCCCGGCAACACCTTCTGCTCGTTCGACTTCAACAGCCAGTTCACCGCGCTGCCGAAGACCGAGCGTCTGGGCACCCTGGTTCGCGGCGTGTTCGATGCGGCAGACAACCTCCAGGCCTACGCCGAAGTGGGTCTGTCCTCCGTCAAGACCTTCCAGAAGTTCCAGGCTCCGTTCTTCGCCGGAACCACCGGTCTGAGCCAGACGAGCGTGGGTCTGCGCCCCTTCACCTACAACATCAACTTCGGCCCGGGCGTTGCCGGCAACCCGTTCTCGACCAACGCTCGCTACGTCGGCGTGCTGCAGGACATGGGTACGCGTGACACCGAAGTGAAGTCGGACACGATCCGCTCGCTGATCGGCGCCAAGTACAGCTTCGCGAACATCGACTTCGACAGCGGTGTGGGTTACTCGAAGAACGAAGTGACCTCGACCAACACCAACCGCCTGCGCATCGACGGTACGAGCGCCGTGTTCGGCGTCACGACGGCCGCCCAGCCCCCGGTTCCGGTCTCGGCTGCATCGACCTACAACCTGAACAACTTCGCCAGCAACTCGCAGGCGGTGCGTGACCAGATCCGCGCCAACTTCGACCGCGTCTCGACCTCTGAGCTGACCACCTTCGACACCAAGGGTTCGACCACCTTCGGTCGTCTGCCCGGTGGCCAGATCGGTCTGGCAGTCGGTGTCGAGTACCGTGAAGAGAAGCTCAAGGACGCCCCGGCCGCCATCGCGCAGCAGGGTCTGATCCTGGGTCAGGGCATCACCGCCACCAACGCCAAGCGTGACAACACCGCCGTGTTTGCGGAAATGAGCCTGCCGGTCCTGCCGAGCCTCGAAGCTCAGCTGGCTGCACGTTCTGACCGCTACAGCGACTACGGCAGCTCCACGACGCCGAAGGTGGGTGCCAAGTGGCGTCCGAACTCGGTGTTCCTGGCGCGTGCCAACTGGGGCAAGGGCTTCCGCGCACCGACGCTGCCGGAAATCTCCCCGTCTGTGGCCACGTTCTTCACCTCCGTGATCGATCCGGCGACGGGCGCTGCCGCTCAGATTTCGGGCGTGTTCTCGGGCAACCCGAACCTGAAGGCTGAAACGTCGGAAAGCTCGACCATCGGCTTCGTGATCGAACCGAGCCGCATGTTCAGCATCGGTGTGGACTGGTACTCGATCGACTGGAAGAACATCGTTCGTGCTCCGAGCTTCCAGGGCATCGTGAACGCCTGCCCGGCAACCTTCCTGACCGGTACGCAGGTTTGCGGCCTGGGCTCCGTGACTCGCGGTGACCAGCCCACGCCGACGACGGCCGGCCCGCTGGTTTCCGTGGTGTCCAACTACCAGAACCAGGCGCTGACGACGACCCAGGGTGTGGATCTTGACGCTCGCGTCACGATCCCGACCGAGTACGGCCGCTTCACGTGGCGCACGAACGGCATCTACGTGACGTCCTTCAAGGAGAACGGCACTGAAGTCGCCGGCACGAACGGCGGTTCGAACACGATTCCGCGCGTCAAGGGCACCACGGCAGTCGATTGGGACTTCGGTCGCTTCGCTGTCACTGGCCGTCTGAACTACACGAGCGGCTGGTACCAGCAGCTCCTGCCGGCCAGCTACTTCACGCCGCAGGATCCGCGCTTCCAGACGGGTGTCATGTCTCCCAAGACGCCGTCCTACACCACGCTGGATCTGTTCGGTCGCTACGAGGTCATCAAGAACCTCAACGTGTCCGTGTCGATCAACAACGTGATGGACAAGGCACCGCCGTATGACCCCGGTTTCAGCGGCACCTTCCTGTACGACTTCAGCCAGTTCGACTCGCGTGGTCGCCAAGTGCGCGTAGGCTTCTCCTACCGCATGTAATTGCCCGCGATCGTCCGGCGCGCATGGCGCGCCGGTGCTGATCTGAAAGAGCCCGGCCCGTCCGGGCTCTTTTTTTTGCCAGAGCTACCCATTGGTATGAATTCCACACGGGTTTGCACCGAGTTTGCTCCGACGGGTTGATCCCGGCATTCGCAACCCACTGTTTTGCAAGGGTTTTTCTTCCGTGCTGATGAAGGTGTCCAGCCGCATAAGGATTGCCGCAGATTGCTCCTGCCGAGTCCCTCGTGGGAATGTCTCGGCACTTGACCTTCGGTCAATCACATCCTTGTAGATCTAGGGGGAAGTCAATGTTCAAGCAAAAGCATGTTTGCGCAGCGCTTGCTGTCGTGTTCGCCGGCGGCTTCGGGTTTGCTGCACAAGCGCAGCAGGCCCAGGCCGACCAGAAGAAGGACGTCGCCAAGGTAGAGCGCGTCGAAGTGACTGGCACCAATATTCGCCGGGTCGACTTCGAGGGTCCGCAGCCGGTTGTGGTGGTGTCGCGTGAAGACATCGAGAAGTCGGGCAAGAGCACGCTCAATGAAGTGCTGCAGAACCTGACGGCAGTCAGCGGCGGAAGCTTCAGCGAAGCCTCGCTGGCGGGCAACTCTTTTGCTCCGGGTACGTCGTCCGTGTCCCTGCGTGGTCTGGGTGTGAACACGACCCTGGTGCTGCTCAACGGTCGTCGCATTGCGAACTACGGCTTCGCGCAGAACATCAACGAAGGCTTCGTCGACCTGAACAGCATTCCGGTCAACGCCATCGAGCGAATCGACATCCTCAAGGACGGTGCCTCGGCAATCTACGGCTCTGACGCGATTGCCGGCGTCATCAACGTCATCCTGCGTCGTGACTACAAGGGCGTGGAGCTGTCTGCCAGC
>DASSQC010000123.1:0-4134 GCA_035702705.1 Burkholderiaceae bacterium
TCCATGTTGGCCACGCGTCAGGTTGCCGAAACCGTCAACCGCGCCATGGCGGCCCTGCCCGATGAACTGCGCACCGCCATCACCCTGCGCGAGATTGAGGGCATGAGTTACGAAGACATTGCCGATGCCATGGGATGTCCGATCGGTACAGTACGTTCGCGTATTTTCCGAGCGCGCGAAGCCATCGCAGCCGAGCTTCGGCCGTTGCTGGGTACATCGGAAAACAAGAGGTGGTAGTCAAATGAACGAGCCAGTTAATTCCGTGCGAGCTACGGCGTCGGACGACCTTGAAGGCGAGCGTCTGTCCGCCGCCGTCGACGGCGAAGGCTCGCCCGACGAACTTGCGGCGATTCTTGCCGGGCTGCGGCAGTCGTCACCGGACACGCGCTGGTCGGAATACCACCTCATCGGCGACCTGCTGCGCAGCACCGAGACACCTGTAGTGCGTCCGCGTTTCTCTGCCGCAGTGATGGCGCGCCTGGAGGACGAGCCGACCGTGATGGCGCCTGTGCTCTTGGCCCGGCGGCGTCGTGTATGGGTGCGCTGGGGCCTGCCGGGTGCATCTGTCGCGGCTGCCGCGGCCCTGATCTGGGTGGCCGTGCCACGCATTGCCGGTACGGGCGCCGAACCCGCGGTCGTCAACGCAGCGGCTGGTGCCGCGGCGAGCTCAGCTCAGCAGGTGCTTGTGGCACAGGAAGCGCCACTGCCCTCGGAAGGTGTGGATCGATATCTCATCGCCCATCAGCAGGTATCGCCCAGCGCGAATCGCCATGGCATCGCGCCCATGACGCGGGCCGTGTCGTATCCAGCCGCTCCCGTTTCCCAACGCTAAGCCCCTGTATTTCATGCACCTACCGATCCCGGTTCGGTCATCGGCCTACTTGCGCTGGTTCAACACGGCGCTCTGTCTGTCCTTCGTGCTCGCCTTGGTTGCTCCTGCGGCTCAGGCCCAGCAAGGCGCGGGCAATTCATCCGACTCACGCAACGAACTGGTCTGGCTGGCGAAGATCCAGCAGGCGGCGCTGCGGCAGAACTATGCGGGGCACTTCGTCTATCAGCAGGGCGCATCGATGCAGTCGTCGCGAATCGCGCACCTGGTCGAGGGTGGAAACGTCTACGAGAAGCTGGAGGTGCTGGACGGGCAGCCGCAGGAGGTCATCCGCAAGAATGACCAGGTCTACTGCTACATCCCGGGTGCGCGCACGCTGCTGATCGAGCGGCGCCCCAACCCCGATCAGTTTCCTTCCCTACTGCTCCGGCCAGCGGCTGAAGTGGCCGAGTTCTACGAGGTCCGGCTCGGCGGCAGCGAGCGCGTGGCAGGCGTCGATTGCCAGATGCTGACGCTCAGGCCGCGCGATGCATTCCGCTATGGCTATCGGCTCTGGGCCGATCGCGCCAGCGGGCTGCTGCTCAAGGCCCAGACGCTTGATACGCAAGGCAATGTGATCGAGCAGATTGCGTTCACGCAGGTGCGCATCGGCGGCAGTATTGATCGCAAGTTGCTGCGTACGAGCATTCCGTCCACGGAGGGCTGGCGCGTCGAGAATGCCGATCTCGGCCGCACCGACCCCGGCCTGGCGCAATGGCAGGTCAAGAGCGTGCCGCCCGGCTTTGCACGCACGCACGAGATCGTTCGCAGTGTTGGCGGGCGCCAGCAGGTCGGGCAGATCGTGTATTCGGACGGTCTGGCTGCCATTTCCATCTTCATCGAACCCGCAGCATCCGTGCCGGCCGGCCAGCGTGAGGGCACCACGGTGCAGGGCGCGGTGAGCGTGGCCATGCGCAAGCTCGGGAAGCACTGGCTCACCGTGGTCGGCGAGGTGCCCATGCTCTCGGTGCGGCGCGTGATCGGCTCCATCGAATACGTGGCGTCTGCGCCAGCCTCACCGGCCGTTGTGCGCTGAGCCCCTGCTCAGGCATCTCTCGTCGTCGCTCCTTGATCATCCCTTGATCGTCCTTTCACAACAGGTCTCTTGCTGACATGAACACTCCGCTCATCCGCCTGCTTGGTGCCGCACTGATCGGCGCGAGCTTTCTGACCGCAGGGCCTGCGCTGGCGCAGGGCTCCGCCCCGGCGCGCAGCGCTTTCGTGGACTTTGCCGATGTGGTCGAGCGCGCCGACCCGGCGGTGGTCAATATCCGCACGACTGAACGCCCGCGCGGCCCGCGCAGCCAGGCTGCGCCCGGTGAGCTGGATCCGTTCGAGATGTTCCGCCGCTTCTTCGAGCCGAACATGCCGCGTCCTCAGCCGCAGCCCAATCCGCGTGCGCCGCGCGGTGGCAACCAGGAAGAGGTGCCGCGCGGTGTAGGCTCGGGCTTCTTCATCTCGGCCGACGGCTTCATCCTGACCAACCACCACGTCGTCAACGGTGCAGACGAGATCTACGTCACGCTGACCGACAAGCGCGAGTTGAAGGCGCGCATCATCGGGTCCGACGAGCGCACCGACGTGGCGCTCATCAAGGTCGAGGGAACGGGATTCCCGCGCCTGCCCATCGGCGATCCGACCAAGCTGCGCAAGGGCGAGTGGGTCATGGCCATCGGTTCACCCTTTGGCCTGGAGAACACCGTAACGGCCGGCGTGGTCAGCGCCAAGAGCCGCGACACAGGCGACTTTCTGCCCTTCATTCAGACCGATGTCGCCGTGAACCCCGGCAACTCCGGTGGACCGCTGCTGAACACGCGTGGCGAGGTGGTGGGGATCAATTCGCAGATCTTCACGCGCAGCGGCGGCTACCAGGGCATCTCGTTTGCCATCCCGATCGATGAAGCCATCCGTGTCTCGGACCAGCTGCGGGCCAGCGGCCGCGTGTCGCGCGGCTTCCTGGGTGTGACGCTCGATGACGTCACCAAGGACGTGGCGGACGGGCTCGGGCTGGGCAAGCCCCAGGGCGCAGTGGTGATCAACGTCGCAGCCGACACCCCGGCTGCCAAGGCCGGTCTGCAGGAGGGCGACATCGTGCTGCGGGTGGATGGCCGCGTGATCGAGAACCGCGCAGAGCTCGTGCGCCTGATCGCCAGCATCCGTCCGGGCACCAAGGTCACGCTGCAGGTCTGGCGCGCCGGCAAGACGCGCGACATTGCACTGACCCTGGCCGAGCGGCCCGCCGAGCAGACCGCGCAGCGTGGCGGCGGCGAGGCGCCGCCGAAGGCGCCGGAGAACGCCAAGGCCAATGCGCTCGGGCTGATCACGGTGGATCTGAGCGATGCGCGCCGCAAGGAGTTGCGCATCAAGGGTGGCGTGCAGGTCGTGTCGGTCGACGGCGCAGCCGAACGTGCCGGTCTGCGCCCGGGCGATGTGCTGCTGCAGATCAACAACCAGGAAATCCTGTCCGCGGCGCAGTTCAACGAGCTGGTCGGCAAGGCCGACCTGCGCAAGACCATCGTGTTGCTGGTCAACCGTGGCGGGGCGGTGAACTACGTGCCGATTCGTCCGACACGCTGAGCCACGAGCCGGATCAAGCGCTGGTGCGGGTTTCGAGGCCGAAATGCCTGGAAAGCCGCACCAGACAAGCGATCGCAGTTCTCGGTCATGGCCCAGTCCTGCAGTACCGCCACGGCAGACCCAGCCTGAAGGTTGCCAGAACCAGCATTCATGCGCCTTCCCAAGCCAAAATGGCTGGAAAGCCGCACCAGACAAGCGGGAAGCACTGGCCGCCTGGGTCGGCGGCACGTGTTCAAGCCCAGCGTGTGAGCACCTTGCACAACCCCGGCGGCGGCGGGCCTGAGCCATCCCGTACCGTACCGTGCGCCGACCGCCAAACAACCCGCACGCGCCGTTGGATGCCATCAATCCGCCAACCAGGCGCGCGGGCCGTCTTCTGATTCGGTCAATCTGCCGCGGCCTCGGCATGCGCTGCATAGTGTGCGCAAGGCCCCGCGAAGTGCGGGCCGGTTAAACTTGAAAGCTTTGCAACCGTTCGCGCAGTACCGATGTCGGCGCGCGTTGGAACGGTTCAGCCGCCGGCCGCGGCCAGAACACATCCTCCCATGCAGCACATTCGCAATTTCTCCATCATCGCCCACATCGACCACGGCAAATCCACGCTCGCCGACCGCTTCATCCAGATGTGCGGTGGCCTGGAGGCGCGCGAGATGGAGGAGCAGGTGCTGGACTCCAATCCCATCGAACGG
>DASSQC010000124.1:0-3387 GCA_035702705.1 Burkholderiaceae bacterium
CCGGACTGCGGCCGGCTCACGGGCATCGATTTCACGCCCGAGCGCGCCGCCCGCACCCGCAGCCGGCTTGCACCCGGCGGCCTGCGCGGCCTGCTCGGCAAGCTGCGCGCGCGCCGACAGGTCGATGTGCTGGCCGCCGACTTCTCGGCGACCGCGCTGCCCGCGGGCAGCCAGCACCTGGTGTGGAGCAATTGCGCACTGCACTGGAGCCGCACCCCCGACCTCACGCTCAGGCACTGGGCGCAGTGGCTGGCGCCGGAAGGGCTGCTGATGTTCAGCGTCTTCGGACCGGACACCTTCCGTGAAGTGCGCCAGGCCGCGCGAGAAGCCGGCCTGGGCGCCATGACCCTGGAATTCGTCGATCTGCATGACTACGGCGACATGCTGGTTGCGGCCGGGCTGGCCACGCCCGTGATGGACGCCGAGGTGCTGACGCTGAGCTATTCCTCGCCGGATGCCCTGGTGGCCGAGTTGCGCCAGCTCGGCGGCAATGCCCACAGCCGCCGGGCCGGGGCGCTGATCTCGCGCGGGCGCTGGCAGCGCTTCCTGGATGCGCTGGCGGCGCAGCGTGACAGCTCGCTCGGCGGCATTCCATTGACTGTCGAGCTGGTCTACGGCCACGCCTTCAAGCCGCAGCCGCGGCCCGTGCGCGGTCCGGCCGGTGTGAGCACGGTGCCGCTGGATCAGCTGACGGCCTCGCTCAAACGCAAGCCGTGAGCGCCACTGTGACATTGGGGTGCGTCAGCCTGCCGCACAACCCTCGCCCGACTGTTGCCGAAATTCCATCAAGCATGGTGCTGCGCTGCGCGGCCTGCGGGTGCGACGACGCGCCCCCGGCAAGCGGCGACGCAGGCCTGCCTATAATTTCGCGTTGTTGCATTTGGCCGAAGGCCTGAGCCAACGCCAGCAGACCCCCGGGGCAGACATCGTCCGGGCGCGATCGCAGGCAAGGCGCAGGTCGGCGGCCACGAGGATTCAGGCGGATCGCGGAGATGGCGCAGACAGTAGAGATGCCACCCCGGGTGTCAGGCCCGCAGGACAGCGCGCAAGCGCCAGAGCTGCGGAGAGTGCACTGGGAGTTACGGCGCAATGTCTCGATGTCTCCCGGCGGTCTCGGGGCGGTTCTGGGCTCGATGGTGGCCCTGTCGATCGTGATCGCGGTCTGGTTCTGGATTGCGGGCGCGCCTTTCGTGCTGCTGTTCGCGGGCATCGAGCTGCTGGCTGTCGGATCGGCGTTCATCGTCTATAGCCGTCATGCACTCGATGGCGAGACAGTGAGCTTCGAAGGCGACGACCTCGTGGTGCAGGTGCGGCGATCTCGCAGCGTGACCGAGCGGCGCTTCAAGCGCCAGTGGGTTCGTGTGCAGGAAGACCGTGTACGGGATGCGGGGCTGGTGCCCCGATACCGCGTGCAGCTCGGGCTGCATGCGGACTGGGTAGAGGTAGGCCGCTATCTGTCCGAGCCACGCAAGGCGCAGTTCGCGCACGAGCTGCGCTCGGCACTGGCGGCGACGAGGTAGAGGCCGGCGAGGGCGAGGAGCCCGTTGTGCCGGCGGCAGTGAGATAGAAGATCCAACCACCTTGGGGATGGCATGAAATCAGTGAAGGGTGTGTTTTCCGGGGCCGGCCAGGCGCTGCGCCTGGGCATGATGCGCGCGGCCGTGGCCGGCGTGCTCGGTGCAGCCAGTCTGGGCGCGATGGCAGCAGGTGTGAACGACAGCGTGGGTGGCCCCAAGGTCAACCAGCTCAACCTGCACGAGCCCGTGACCAAGGTGGCCGAGGAGATCTTCCATCTGCACACCATGATGCTGGTGATCTGCCTGCTGATCTTCTGCGCCGTGTTCGGCGTGATGTTCTATTCCATCTACGCCCACCGCAAGTCCAAGGGCCACAAGGCCGAGACCTGGCACGAGAGCACCAAGGCCGAGATCGCCTGGACCGTGGTGCCCTTCCTGATCGTGATCGGCATGGCGCTGCCCGCCACCGGCACGGTCGTCAAGATGAAGGACACCTCGAACGCCGACATCACGATCAAGGTCACCGGCTACCAGTGGAAGTGGGGCTACGACTACCTCAAGGGTGAAGGTCAGGGCATCAGCTTCCTGTCCACCCTGTCCACGCCGCGTGCCCAGGTCGACGGGCGCGCTCCGCGCAGCGACAACTACCTGATCGAGGTCGACAACGAAATGGTGGTGCCGGTCGGCAAGAAGATCCGCATGGTGACCACCGCCAACGATGTGATCCACGCATGGATGGTGCCCAGCTTCGGCGTGAAGCAGGATGCGATCCCCGGCTTCGTGCGCGACACCTGGTTCAAGGCCGAGAAGGTCGGCGTCTATCGCGGCCAGTGCGCAGAACTGTGCGGCAAGGACCACGCCTTCATGCCGATCGTCGTGCGCGTCGTGACCGATCAGGAATACGCCGCCTGGGTCGAGAAGAAGAAGAAGGACATGGCGGCCAATGCCGACGATCCGACCAAGACCTACACCCAGGCCGAGCTGATGGCCCGCGGCGAGAAGGTCTACACCGCCAACTGCGTGGCCTGCCACCAGGCCACCGGCATGGGCGTGCCGGGTGCCTTCCCGAAGCTGGCTGGCAGCGCGGTCGTGGGCAACAAGCCCGATCAGATCCAGATCCTGCTCAACGGCAAGAACGCCATGCCCAAGTGGGCGCAGCTCAACGACGTCGAGCTCGCCGCCGTGGCCACCTACACCAAGAACAGCTGGGGCAACAGCTTCGGCCTTGTGCAGCCTGCCGACTTCACGGCCGCCCGCAAGTAACCCCGCGCCAGAGACCTTCAGGAGTCATTCATGAGTGCCGTCATCGACCATCCTTCGCACGATCACGCTCACGACACCCCGCACGGCTGGCGCCGCTGGTTGTTCGCCACGAACCACAAGGACATCGGCACGATGTACCTGATCTTCTCCTTCGTCATGCTGATCGAAGGCGGGATCCTGGCGCTGATGCTGCGTGCCGAGCTGTTCCAGCCGGGCCTGCAGCTGTTCGCGCCCGAGTTCTTCAACCAGCTCACGACCATGCACGGTCTGATCATGGTGTTCGGCGCGATCATGCCGGCCTTCGTGGGCTTCGCGAACTGGCTGATCCCGATGCAGATCGGTGCCAGCGACATGGCGTTCGCGCGCATGAACAACTTCAGCTTCTGGCTGCTGCCCCCGGCGGCCATCATGCTGACGCTGTCCTTCTTCGTTCCCGGTGGTGCCACCGCCGCCGGCTGGACCCTGTACGCGCCGCTGTCGATCCAGATGGGCCCGGGCATGGACCTGGCCATCTTCGCCATGCACATCATGGGTGCCAGCTCGATCATGGGCTCGATCAACATCATCGTCACCATCCTCAACATGCGTGCCCCCGGCATGACGCTGA